>JAIRNJ010000196.1 GCA_031258115.1 Treponema sp.
CGGATCTCCGCTCGGTACAGGAACTGCTGGGTCATGCTGATCTTGCCACCACCCAGATCTATACCCATGTGGATGTAAGAACCCTGCGGGAAAAACACAAACAGTATCTGCCGAATCTGGATCTCTTCAAGGAGCGGAAGAGTCAATGAAAGTTAAAGAAGTCCTTTCGGGCATTGTGATTGTGGCGGTTGTTTTTGCCGTGGTCTTTGGGGTTTACAGCGGAGCCAAGAAGAAAAGCCACCGGGATCTGGCAAAACGCATCGCGGAGCTTTCTCCCAGGGGGGGCCTCCCCGAAACCCTTGAAGGGCTCAGCAAGGCCATTGCCCTCTACGAGGATCAGATAGCGTTGAATCTCAAGGAGGGAGTACAGACGGCAAGCTACTGGAAGATACTGGCAACCAGATATATTGACAAAAAATTATACAATGAAGCCTTGAAAGCTCTGGAAAGGGCAGTATATTACAATAATGAAGATCCAACTTTGTTTTATCTGACAGGCCTCTCCGCGGGGGTTGTGGCAAAATCTTCTCTGGATTTTCCCGGTACGGAAGAGAATTTGCGGATGTCTTACTTTACCCTGGCGGAACAGGCTTATTTAAGATCGATAGAGCTTGATCCCGATTATCCAAAGCCCCGGTATGGGCTGGGAATTCTCTATAGCTTTGAGCTGGGACGTCCCCTGGAAGCCTTGCCTCATTTGGAACATTATGCTGAACTTCTACCCAGGGACATGAACGCGCTCTTTGTCCTGGCGAGGGTTTATTATCAGACAGGAAATAACGAGCGGGCCCTGGAAATCTACGACCGCATCGTCCGGGAAGCCAGGAATCAGGACCAAAAGGCGGAGGCCCAGAAAAACAGGGAGTTTATACTGGAGATGAATAATGGCTGAAAGAGGCTTGCTGGATTTTATCATCAGCCGTATTCCCGGTCTTGCTCCCGGGGAGCGTCTTAAACTGGCGGAAAAATTTCATTCGGAAGATGAATTCCGCAAGTCCGCCAAAGTAGATATTGAAATGTGTATCCGCCGGCCTTTGAGACGGAACTGGACCATGGAAACTGTCTGCGCCCTGGCGGAAGGCGACTTCAGGGCCGCTCTTCAGCGGGGTATACGCTGGACTTCATGGAATGAGGGGGATTATCCGCCTCTTCTCCGGGAGATATTCGATCCGCCGCAGCTTCTCTATTACCGGGGGAAACTGCCCGACCCGGAGAGGCCCCTGGCGGCCATCGTCGGAACCAGGCATCCCAGCGCGGGCGCCCAGGCTCAGGCTTTTGAGATTGCACGGGAATTGGGCAGGGCCGGTGTAGCGGTGGTATCAGGACTTGCGCTGGGAATCGATGCGGCCGGCCACCGGGGAAATCTCGAAGCTTCCGCTCCCACCGTGGCGGTTCTGGGCTGCGGGGCGGATATGGTGTATCCTCAAAGTAACCGTCCCCTTGCCCGGCGCATATTGGAGGCCGGGGGCGCAATCATCTCCGAGTATCCTCCGGGGACGGAAGCCTTCAGGTGGAATTTTCCTGCCAGGAACCGGATCATCTCGGCCCTTGCGCGGGGAGTGCTTGTTGTGGAAGCGCCTGAACATTCAGGCGCCCTGATCACCGCGGACTTTGCCATGGATCAGGGCAGGGATCTCTGGACGGCTTCTGCCGGTACTGCTCCGGGCCCTTGGGGGGCGGGAACGCGGAAACTGGCGGAAGAGGGAGCGCGGATCATTCATAATGCGGCAGAGATACTGTCGGAATGGAAGATTGAAAAGGGCAGGAGAGACGGAGAGGCAGAGGGACTTCCGCCGGGACAGGCGCTGGCCCGCTCTCTGGCAAAACAGCTCAATATTGAGTTTTATTCGGGAAAATAGGAAAAATCAATGACGCGTGAAGAAAAGAAGACAGAGGGACAGAAAACAGGCAAGGCAAAAAAGGGGAAAAAAAGCTCTTCCCGCGAAACGCCGAAAGAGCAAAAAATTCTTGTTATTGTGGAGTCTCCTGCCAAAGCCAAGACCATCGAGAAATACCTGGGGGGCGATTATTCGGTAAAAGCTTCCATCGGCCACCTTATCGATCTTCCCAAATCGCGTCTTGCCATTGACGTGGATCATAATTTTGAACCTGAATATATCACCGTCCGGGGAAAGGCCAAACTCCTCAAGGAACTGCAGGGGGATGCAAAGAAAAGCGCCCGTGTATTGCTGGCAAGTGATAATGACCGTGAAGGGGAGGCAATTGCCTGGCATCTGAGGAATGCGATCAGCGCCAAAAATGCCCGGGTGCCGATCCAGCGTATCGCATTCAATGAAATAACTCCCCAGGCCATACGGGAAGCGGTAGCCAATCCCGGAGACATCGACGAATCCAAGGTGAATGCCCAGAAGGCCCGGCGGGTGCTGGACAGGCTGGTCGGTTACAATCTTTCGCCCCTGCTCTGGAAAAAAGTAAAGAACGGTCTTTCCGCGGGAAGGGTGCAGTCCGTGGCTTTAAGGCTTATTTGCGAAAGGGAAAGGGAAGTTGAATCTTTTATTCCCGATGAGTACTGGTCTCTTGATGCCGATTTCAAAGTCGGAAAGAATTCCTATACCGCCCAGTTGGTTTCCTGGCAGGGACGGAAACCGGAACTTAAAAATGAAGAATCGGTAAAGAGCATCATTGCGCAGCTTGAACAGGCGGATTGTATTGTTCAGGATATACGGGAAACCGAAAAGACCCTGCGGCCCAGGCCTCCCTTTACCACTTCCCAGCTTCAGCAGACTGCCGCCAACCGCCTGGGCTTTACCAGCAAGAAAACCATGCAGGTAGCCCAGATGCTCTATGAAGGGGTGAATATCGGTTCCGGCCGGGTAGGGCTCATCACCTACATGCGTACAGATTCTGTGCGTATATCCCAGGCGGCTCTGGAAGAAGTCCGGGAATGGATAAACGCCGCCTACAAAGATTCCCTGCCGGAAAAACCCAATGAGTATGTGACGGGGAAGAAGGCCCAGGATGCCCATGAGGCAATCCGCCCTACCTATGTTAAATATACTCCCGATGACCTTAAAGACAGCCTGAGCCGGGATCAGTTAAGGCTCTATACGATAATCTGGGAACGTTTTGTGGCCAGCCAGATGATCAATGCCAAAACACGGACGGTAAGCGTAGACATAGCCGCGGGGGAAGGGATCTTCAGGATCTCCGGAACCAAAATTACCGAGAAGGGATTTTATGAGGTAATAAAACTTCTCGCTTCCAAGGAAGAAAAGGGGAATCCCTATCCTGCAGTGAAGAAGGGTGACAGGATTCATGTTGACAAGTTTCATCCGGAACAGCACTTTAGCCAGGGGCCGCCCCGTTTTACCGATGCTTCTATCGTAAAGACACTGGAAGAATTGGGAATCGGCAGACCTTCCACCTATGCCAGCATTATCTCTGTTCTTTTGGATCGTTACTATGTAACCCGTTCCAACAAGCAGCTTGTGCCTTCGGTGCTGGGGCGTCTTATCAATGACATGCTGGTGGAATACTTCCCCCATGTGGTGGATTCGGCATTTACCGCTTCCATGGAAACAAAGCTTGATCAGGTAGAGGAGAGCGCCCTCCGCTGGCCGGACATGATCCGGGAATTCTGGGATCCTTTCAAGAACACGGTGGACGAAGTCGGGAAGACTCTGGAATCATACAAGGGTTCCCTTGATGAGCCGACGGATTATGTATGCGAGAAATGCGGGAAACCCCTGATAAAGAAGCTGGGACGATTCGGGTTTTTCCTTGCCTGCAGCGGTTTTCCCGAATGCCGGAACACAAAGAGTATCCCCCTTGCAAAATGTCCCAAATGCGGCGGCGATATTGTCGCGCGGAAAACCCGCGGCCGGGGAAAGGAATTCTACGGCTGTAGTAATTATCCTGACTGTGACTTTATCAGTCACTTCAAGCCGATAAATCAGAATTGTCCCAAATGCGGCTGTTTTCTCGTGGAGAAGTTTGACAAGAAAAACGGCAGCCATAAAGCCTGCATAAACCCGGATTGCGATTATCTGCATTCGGATGATGAGGCGGAAGACAAAGAGCCAAAGAGTGAGGAGTGATAAATCCGGAATGAGCGCCATGGAACAGGGTCTTGTTGATCAGTATCTTTTATACCTCGAATCGGTGCGGGGAGTGTCCGCGCGTACGCTGGAAGCCTACGGGAAGGATCTTGAGCATTTTGAAAACTACTGTGTCAATCATGAGATAAAGATTGGGGAAGCGGAGATGAGAGAGGTACAGGGTTTTATCGCGGATCTCAGTGCCGAAGGGATAGCCAGTGTCAGCGTGAACCGGGCCCTTTCCTCCATCCGGGGTTTTTACCGCTGGCTTATACGTTTTGGAAAACGCCGCGATAACCCGGCCCATAATCTGCGGAATCTCCGTTCCCCAAAAACCCTTCCGGCCTTTCTCTGGGAAGAGGAGATGGCCAGTTTCGCCGTGCTCCCCGAAACCGCAGGAATCCTGTGGCCCGAACGGGACAAGGCCTTGATACTCTGCATGTACTCAGGAGGCTTGCGTATTTCGGAACTGGTTGAACTGTCTCTGGACAGGCTTGAAAAAGATTCAGGCGGCGCGCGGGTTATCGGCAAGGGGAACAAGGAACGCTATGTGTTCTTTTCCGATCAGGCAAAAGAGGCTCTTAAGGATTATCTTTTGGAAAGGAAGGCCAGGATCAGGGGAGAGAAGCCCACAAAGCGGGTCTTTATAAACCGGAAGGGAGGCCCCATTTCGGTTCCCGGAGTACGCTGGATTATTTCCAGATATGCCGGTCTTTCGGGGATACAGAAGAAAATACATCCCCACAGCCTGAGGCATAGTTTTGCAACCCATCTTGTCAATTCCGGATGCGATGTACGGGTGGTACAGGAACTCCTGGGGCATGCAAGTATCTCTACTACACAGCGTTATACCCATGTGGATGTCGAGCGGCTTAAACGGGTATATACGAAGGCACATCCTCACGGGTAAAGTGATTAACGGAGATTATTGAACATGAAAAAAACTGAGATACGCAGTACAACGGTTTTGGCTGTCCGCAAAGACGGACAGGTTGCCATGGCAGGAGACGGACAGGTAACCATGGGCGAAACGGTGATGAAGAACAACGCCCGGAAGGTACGACGCCTTATGGACGGCAAGGTTCTCTGCGGTTTTGCCGGAGCTACTGCCGATGCCTTTACCCTTTTCGATCTTTTTGAAGTGAAGCTCAAGGAATACTCAGGGGATCTCCTTCGCGCCGCGGTGGAGCTTGCCAAAGAATGGCGGACAGACAGAACCTTGCGGCGTCTTGAAGCCCTGCTTCTTGTGGCGGATCTCCAGAAGACCCTGCTCATCTCCGGTACAGGAGATGTGATTGAACCTGCGGAAGACGCTCTGGCTATCGGGTCGGTCGGGAACTATGCCTATGCCGCAGCCCTCGCCTATCTTGAAGGTTCAGCCTTCAGCGCTGCGGAAATTGCGGAAAAAAGCCTGAAAATCGCAGGAAATATCTGTATATATACCAACAGCCAGATAATGCTTGAGGAACTGCCCTCGAAGGAAAAAAAATAATGCCTGAATCAAATTCTCCGGTCATGAAAGAAGACAAAAATCTTGACAAGCTTACCCCAAGGGAAATAGTAACAGAGCTTGATAAATACATTTTGGGGCAGAAGAAAGCCAAACGTGCGGTAGCGGTAGCCCTGAGGAACCGTATGAGGCGGCTCAAGCTGGATCCCGAAATCAGGGAAGACATCGCCCCCAAGAACATCCTCATGATAGGCCCCACCGGGGTCGGTAAAACCGAAATAGCCCGGCGTCTTGCAAAACTTGCCAATTCACCTTTTATCAAGGTTGAGGCCACCAAGTATACCGAAGTGGGATATGTCGGCCGGGACGTGGAATCCATGATCAGGGATCTCATGGCAGCCGGAGTTCAGATGGTAAAACAGGAGATGCAGGAATCGGTAAAGGTGGAAGCGGAGAAGCGGGCCGAAGAAGCCCTGCTGGATCTCCTTTTTCCGGATACCAAAAAAAAGCCAAAGGAAGGCAAGGTTAAGCAGCCTGTAGTCCGTCCCATGGGGGCTTTCTCCATAAATCCCGAGGGTTCCAATGGTTCCGGCCTGATCGGAACAGCCATTCAGGTGGGAATTCCCATAGGCTACAATGTTCAGGGCGAAGGACGGCCTGATTCGGTTCCGGAAGAAGAAAGGAAAAAGGAGACTGAGGCGGAAGCCGCGGCGATGATGCAGGGAGGCAAGTCCACGCGGGAGACATTCCGCCAGTGGCTGAGGGAAGGCAGACTGGAAAACAGATCCGTGGAGATCATGATAAACCAGAATCCCCAGTTTCCGTCTATTGAGATGATGGGCGGCGGCATGGAGGAGCTTGAATCGAGCCTTTCCGGTATTGCGGGTTTCTTCGGCGCCAATAAAAAGAAGAAGGTAGTTACCGTTGCCCGCGCCCGCGAGATTCTCCAGTCGGAGGAAGCGGAAAAACTGATTGACCATGACCGGGTAAGCGACGAAGCCCGGCAGCGGGTGGAAGAGACAGGCATCGTGTTTATCGACGAGATCGACAAGATTGCCGTCAAGGGCGACCGCGGCGGCGGGCCGGATGTAAGCCGGGAAGGGGTACAGCGGGATATACTCCCCATCGTGGAGGGGGCAAGGGTGAATACCAAATGGGGGCCGGTGAATACCGATCATATCCTGTTTATCGCGGCGGGAGCCTTCACCGTAAGCAAGCCCTCCGATCTGATTCCCGAACTGCAGGGCCGTTTTCCCCTGAGGGTAGAGCTGGATTCCCTGGGCAAGGAAGAGTTTCTTCAGATACTGACGGAACCCAAGAATGCCCTTACCAAGCAGTATACCGGTCTTCTGGGGACTGAAGGCGTGGAGATTGCTTTCAGCGCCGAAGCGGTGGAGCGCTTGGCTGCCCTGGCCGCGGAGGTGAACTCAAAACTTGAGAATATAGGCGCCCGGCGGCTCCATACAATCATGGAAGCCCTGCTGGAGGAACTTTCCTTTGAGGCGCCCGATATTTCGCCGGCAAAGATACCGATTACCGTGGATTATGTGAACAAAAAGCTTCACGATGTGGTGAAGGATCAGGATTTGGGACGATATATCCTTTAACTGTTTTTTTAAGATACCGATAATTATAAACGGGAGGATCGGTAAACAATGAGTACTTTTTCCAAAACGGTAGATCTCCTTCACCGGGGCATGGACGCAAGCCTTGTCCGGGGGGAAGTAATCGCCAACAATCTCTCCAATGCCAATGTGCCCAACTTCAAGCGCTCCAACGTGAATTTTGAAAGCGAACTCAAGCGGGCCCTTGAAACGGAAGAACGGCAGCCCAGGCTGGAACTCACCCTCACCAATCCCAAACACATGCCAAGCTGGAGGCCCAGGGATTACAGGGATGTGGAGATCCGGCGGGTGCTGGACTATACCACGACCTATAACAACAACGGAAACAATGTGGATCCTGAACAGGAATTCAACCTGTTTCTGGAAAATCAGATGAAATATACACTTCTGGCCCAGGCCGAAACTTTCGAGTTCAGTCAGGTTAACCAGGTGTTGAGGACTTAGAATGGGAATCTTTAATGCCATTAACATAGCGGCTTCCGGGATGAGCGCCCAGCGGCTCCGCTCCGACGTGATTGCCGACAACATTGCCAATGTGAATACGACCCGTACCGACGAAGGCGGCCCCTACCGCCGCAGCCGGGTGATCTTCCGCCCCAGGGCGGAAAGTCCCTTCTGGCGTTCACCCTTTCTGCCTGAGTCAATGGACGACGGCATCGGCAAGGGAGTCCGGGTGGTGGAAATAGAAAAAGATTTTTCTACGGAGAACAAGTACCGTTACGATCCCACTCATCCCGATGCCATTAAAACGGGTTCCCGTGCCGGTTATGTGGAATTGCCCAATGTGGATATCGTTACGGAAATGGTGGACATGATCTCCGCTTCCCGCGCCTACGAAGCCAATGCGGCTGTTGTGGACGGGGCGAAAGTCATGTTCCAGCGGGCTCTTGAAATAGGAGGGAGGTAGCATGAAGAGCGGCTTCCCATTGGCTTTGACCGCGCGGTCTTTTGATCGCGGCAACAGGAGCCTGGCATAACGATGAGTACGGTAATACTGACGCCTGATATGGTAAGCGGGGATCATATTCCCTTAAAGCTTACCCATCCAAAGCATATGGCCCCCGCGCCCGGACAGTATGCAAATATGGGCCACCGGATTGAAGAGCTGAAAGCGAAAACCGGCGCCGATATGGTTGTCCGTTCGGGATCATTTGAAAAAGCAATGCTGCAGGCCCTGGATCGTGTGTCGGGGGATCAGCAGTTTGCCAGCAATCTTGCCCGGCAGGCAGTAACCGATCCCGGATCGGTTGATGTTCATGATATCACCATTGCCCAGGCAAAGGCCCAGATGTCGCTCAATATAACACGGAATATTTTGAGCCGTCTGGTGCAGGGCTGGAGGGACATTATAAATACAAGATAATGCCTCATGTTATAGGCGGAGTCTTTTAAGCGATAGAGGGGGGAGGGGACAAATGGAATTTTTACGCAAGCTTATTGCCCAGATACGGAATCTCTGGGGAAAGATGGCAATGATCCAAAAGATCATCCTCGCCGGGATCGCCGTGGCGGTGATAGGAGGACTGATTGCCCTTTTCACCATCTCCTCGGCGCCCACACTGGTACCGGTGATCGACGCTCCTGTCCGCGACGAGGCCGCACAGGACAGGATCGTCATGCGGATCAACCAGGAAGGCGTCAAGGCTTCGGTATCACCGGCAGGAATAGTGCAGGTTAATGATGACGCAACCGCAAAAAGAATGCGCGGCATCCTTATCCGGGAAGACCTTATTCCTTCCGGTACAGATCCCTGGGCGATCTTCGACCGGGATCGCTGGACAATCACCGATTTTGAACGGAATGTAAATCTCCGCAGGGCGATCACCCAGATGGTGACGGATCACATCAAGGCAATTGATGATGTTGACGATGCCAATGTAACTATAGTGAGCCCTGAACGGGAACTTTTTGCGGCAGACCAGGATCCGGTAACTGCCAGCGTGGTGCTGACTCCCAAGCCGGGGAGCGACATTCTTGCTAACCGGAAAAAAATCGAAGGCATACAGAAGATCCTCAAATACGCGGTGCAGGGTCTTAGCGACGAGAATATCGCCATTGTTGACACAAACGGAAACCTCCTCAATGACTTTGAAGGCATGGCCGCCTTTGACAGGCTTTCCCTCATTGAAAAGGAACAGAAACTGATCCTCCAGCAGGAGACGCGCTACAGAGCCTTAATCTTAAAATCCCTGCAGGATATCTACACCAAAGACCGTGTCCGCGATCTTAACATCAAGATCGAAATGGATATGAGCAAGCGGGCGGTGGATACCGAAGAATACTTCCCCATTACCGTCAAGCCGAGGACTCCCGGCCTTCCCTATGACGATTCGCAGTTGGTAGAGTCCGTAACCAGGTCTACCAATACTTCCGTCACAAAATGGGAAGGATCTGGCCTCAACCCCGAAGGCCCTGCAGGTGTGGAAGGTCAGACCCCCCCGGCCTTCAAGGACATGCAAAACCTCTACGGAAAGATGACCCAGGAAACACTCTTCAAGAATGAGGAGATCAACAAGAAGACAACCCAGGAGGAGAAGAGTCCCCAGATCGACCGGGTAACCGTTTCTGTCAATATCGACGGAAAATGGAAATGGAAGTATACTGAAAAGGGGAGGCCGGTGATCCTGCCGGACGGCTCTATCGAAAGGGAATACAGCCCTGTCCCCGCGGAGGATCTGCGTTCCTCCCAGTATCTTATCCAGAATGCGATAGGGTATAATGCGGCAAGGGGAGACGCCGTTACCGTGCAGAATATCCCTGTTGACAGGACAAACCAATTCAGGGATGAGGATGCGGCCTACTTCCGGGATCAGCAGATCAAGACCACAATCTTTGTCTTCCTCTCCGGTCTTGCCTTGCTCCTTGTGGGCTTTATCCTGTTCCGGCTTATCACCAGGGAGCTTGAACGGCGGCGGAGGATCGCGGAAGAACTTCGGGCCCAGCGGGAACAGGCCGCGCGGGATGCGGCTATCGCCAGTGCGGAAGAAGGCGGCGTAGACGTGTCCATCTCGGTGGAAGAGCGGACGCGCATGGAACTGCAGGAATCTGTAGCCAATATGGCTAAAGAGCATCCTGAAGATGTGGCCCGGCTTATCAGAACATGGTTGTTGGAGGAATAGGAAATGGCAAAGAGCAGCGCTTCATCCGGTGGAGCCATGGCAGGCTCCAAGAAGAAAGGCAATAAAGAATTTACCGGCCGCCAGAAAGCGGCCATATTCCTGGTGACCATTGGTTCCGAGATCTCCGCGGAGATCTTCAAGTTCCTCCGGGAAGACGAGATTGAAACCCTTACCTTTGAAATTGCCCGGCTTGAAACCATAGAGCCCGATCAGAAGGACGCCATACTCCAGGAATTCCAGGAACTGATGATGGCCAACCAGTTTATCAGTACAGGCGGTATTGACTATGCCAGGGAACTCCTCGAAAAATCCCTGGGAAGCCAGAAGGCAATCGATATAATAAACCGTTTGACTTCGAGCCTGCAGGTAAGGCCCTTTGACTTTATCCGCAGGACAGATCCGGCCCATCTTTTGAACTTTATCCAGCAGGAACATCCGCAGACCATTGCGCTTATCCTTGCATACCTGGAACCCAACAAGGCCAGTGTAATTCTGCAGAACCTTCCCCACGAAACCCAGAGCGACGTGGCCCGCAGAATTGCTACTATGGATCGTACAAGTCCCGAAGTACTGAGGGAAGTTGAACGGGTTCTTGAAAAGAAACTTTCAACCCTGTCAAGCGAAGACTACACCACTGCGGGCGGTGTAGAAAGCATTGTCGAAATCCTCAACCTTGTTGACCGTGCCTCCGAGAAACAGATTATCGAAGCCCTGGAAGACGAAGATCCGGAACTTGCCGAAGAGATCAAGAAGCGGATGTTCGTGTTTGAAGACATTGTCATGCTGGACGACCGGGCCATTCAGAAAGTCATGCGGGAAGTGGATTCCCAGGAATTGGCCAAGGCCTTAAAGAGTGTGGATACGGAAGTTCAGGACAAGATCTTCCGCAACATGAGTAAGCGTGCCGCAGGCATGTTGAAAGAGGACATGGAATACATGGGTCCGGTACGTCTTAAAGACGTGGAAGAAGCCCAGCAGAAGATCGTGTCCATCATCAGGCATCTTGAAGATACCGGTGAGATTGTTGTTGCCCGCTCCGGTGAAGATGAATTGGTTGTATAGAGGTTGTCATGGTAAAAGCCGTTTTACGTCCCGGTGAAGTTTCGATGGACCTTAAAAAGGTAGTTCTCGCTTCACCTACATCTTTTCCCGAACTGGCTCATCTGGCTCTCGAGGAAGAAAAACTTGAAGAAGTGGAAGAGATCGAGGAAGAGGAGCAAGGCCCTACTGTCGAGGATATGCGCCGGGAAGCGGAAGCATTCAAGCTTCAGTGGGAACAGGAAAGGGAGGCAATGATCCGTTCCGCCAAGGCGGAAGCCGAAGGCATTGTAAAGGAAGCGGAGGAGGCGGCCTTCCGGGAAGTGAAACGTAAAACAGATGAAGCCCAGGCATTGAAACAAAAAGCCGAAGATGAAGCGGAACAGATAATTGCCGCGGCAAACAGGAAGGCCAAAGAGATCGAAGGCTCTTCCCGTCAGGCATTTGAAGCGGAACGGAAAGAAGCCGAGGAGCGGGGAAGAATAGCGGGACGGGACGCCGGCTTTGTCGAAGGCCGGGCCGAAGTGGAACGTCTTGTACAGCGAACCCAGGTGGTATTGGAACGGGCCCAGAATCAGAGGGCGGATATCCTTGCAGGCTGTGAACAGGAGATAATCGATCTTGTGCTTCTCATCTCCAGAAAAGTAATTAAGGTGATTTCGGAAAATCAACGGAATGTAATTATCTCCAATGTGGTACAGGCTCTGCGCAAGGTCAAGGGCCGCGGCAATATTATCATCCGGGTAAACATGATGGATGTAAAGCTAAGCACCGAACACATCAAGGATTTTATTCAGATGCTGGAAGGTTCAAAGTCCGTTCAGGTGGTGGAAGATTCTTCGATAGATCCGGGCGGCTGTATCATCGAAACCGACTTTGGAGAAATTGATGCGAGAATCTCAAGTCAGCTTGCGGAACTGGAATCAAAGATTCTGGAAATATCTCCAATCAAGGGGAAGGCCAAAACTCAGGCCCTGACAGAAGGCGCTTAAAATGACTGCCATATTTGGAAAGTATCTTGAGGTTACCAAAGACGTAGATCCCATCAAGTGTTCCGGAAAGGTAATAAAGATTCAGGGACTTCTCATTGAAAGCGAGGGGCCTGCGGCAATCATCGGCGAAGTGTGCCGCATAGAAAGCCGCCGGAGCGGAATTTCGGTATATGCCGAAGTCGTGGGTCTGGAAGATCGCATCGTGCAGCTTATGGCCTATGAAGAAATCGGCGGGCTTGAAATAGGCTGCAGGGTTATTGCTACCGGAAAACTTCTTGAGGTGGCCGTTTCCAACAAGCTTCTGGGCAGAGTGCTTGACGCCATGGGTAAACCCATAGACGGCAAGGGAGAGATAGAATCGCCTGTTCACTATCCGGCGATAACGGTTCCTCCCAATCCGCTTACGAGGAGGCGCATCACCGAAAGGATTAGTACCGGAATACGGGCAATCGACGGGCTTCTGTCCGTAGGCCGCGGACAGCGGCTGGGTATCTTTGCCGGTTCCGGCGTTGGTAAGTCAACACTCCTCGGGATGATCGCCAGAAACACAAATGCGGACATCAACGTTGTCGCCCTCATCGGTGAACGGGGCCGCGAGGTGAACGACTTTATTGAAAATGATCTGGGGCCGGAAGGTCTCGCCCGCTCCGTGCTGGTGATCACTCCCTCCAACTCGCCGCCCCTCTCCCGGCTCCGCGGCGCTTATGTGGCAACCGCAGTCGCCGAGTATTTCCGCGATCAGGGCCTGGATGTAATGCTCCTGTTCGATTCCGTTACCCGTTTTGCCCGGGCTCAAAGGGAAATCGGACTTGCAACCGGCGAGCCGCCGGCTACCCGCGGTTACACTCCTTCGATGTTCGATTCAATGCCGAAGCTTCTGGAACGTTCCGGCACTTCAAGCCGCGGCAGCATCACCGCTTTCTATACAATACTGGTTGACGCCGATGAACTGGATGAACCTGTATCCGATACGGTACGGGGAATCCTTGACGGCCATATCGTACTTTCCCGAAACATGGCCGAACATTATCACTACCCGGCCATTGATGTGCTGGGCAGTATCTCCCGGCTTGACCGTGCGGTCGCAGGACCCCGGACCATAAAGGCCGCAGGTTACATAAGGCGTCTCATGGCAGTCTACGCGGAAGCGGAAGACCTTATCAATGTGGGAGCCTACCAGGCCGGAGCCAATCCTGAAATCGACGAGGCTGTGGCAAAGCATAAGTCAATCGAAGACTTTCTAATCCAGGCCGTCGATGAAAAGACAACTCTTGCGGATACCCTCAAAATGATGGGAGAAATTGCAGGCGTCGAAATTCCTGAAACGGAAACCGTCGAGTACCTGCGCAGGGCATTCGGAGCTTTCAATTTTGCAGGCGGCAGCATTACTGTTCCTGAATACTTCCCGGAAGACGGAATAACTGAAAGCGAAACCCCGCGGAATGAAGAGGCCCCCGAAGCCCTCTACCAGACGCTTCAGGATGAAGAACCTCTTACGGAAGAAACTCCGGAAATCCGGGATGAGGCTCCTCTCCCCGAAGCGGAGGAACTTTCCTTTGAAGCGCTTCAAAATGAAACCGGTGAACTTCCCCTGATCGATCTGTAGCGGTGCGCGATGAGACGCTTTCACTTTAATCTTGAAAAAGTCCTCGAATGGAGGAAATACCGGGAAGGGGAAACCGAGATAGAGCTTGGCAGGGCCATAGCCGCGCTTACCATAATTCAGAACAGCTTAAAGGAAAACGCGGCAAAGCATAATCAGGCGGCAGAGGAGCGTTTTGCCCAAACGAATATCCGGGACATCCAATACTACGATCTCTATGTACGGCGCCTTGAGAGTGAAAAAGAGAAGCTCCTCGCAGAGGCGGCCCGGGCCGCCCTTGTAATCGAAGAGAAGCGCGCTGTTTATCTTGAGGCTTCCAGGGACAGGAAGGTACTGGACAAACTCAGGGAAAAAAGGGAAAAAGAATACCGCAAAACCATGCTGGCCGGAGAAACAAAAGAACTTGACGACATCGCTTCCCTGGGCCTGGCACGGAACAGGGCGGAGAAATAGAGGGATCTTCGACGGAAGGCCGGTGACTGCTGAATAGAAGAGAGGCACGCCGAAGGGAGCGGCGTACCTCTTCCGGGCTGCCTGCCTGAGCAGGAAGGCGGCGTTATTCAGACACTATTTAGAGTAGAATATGCCTGTGTCCGGAATTGTGCTTGAGCTTACTATATCAATTGCACAAGCTACGATAGTATCATTGCCGTAGGCAAACGCATAAAAGCAAGAAGTTATATTGCTGCTGGTCCAGGTGATGCCGTCGGTGGAATACAGTAAACCTCTCCCCTCCTCTGTAGAACCATCGTAATTCATTTTACTGGCGATCCATAAGCTGCCGGTATAAAAGGCCAGGCAAATTCCGTCTGTAACATTCGTAGGCTGCCATATTTTACCATCGTTAGAATACCATATGCCGGCACTGTCATTGGTGCTGCTATTAAAGCCGGATCCGGCAACCCAGGTGCCTCCGTTATACCAAATTGAGAAGTTCCAACTATCGGTAGGGACATTGCTCTTTACCCATGTCTGCCCATCGTTTTCTGAATAATAAAGGCCGTTATTGCTTTCGGCAACCCAGATGCTGTCTGCTTCTGCATATTCAAACCAATAGAAATTTTTGCTGGTAGTATTACTATCAGTCCAGCCGGTTTTCCCGTTAGCGGAATATTGAATCCCTTTGTCATTATTACCGCCTGCAAGCCAGACACCGTTGGCATAACGAAACGCCGAGTAATTGTAAGCTGGAAGATCTGTAGACGACCATGTTGCCCCATTGTCTTCAGAATATATAGCCCTATTACTAGTGTCATAACCGGCCAGCCATAGACCTTCGGCATAGTAGACCGACTGAATTGCACCGCTGGTGTCGCTGGGATACCAGGTAACGCCATCATCGGAATAGATGATGGTATTGTTTGTAAGTTTCCCGCTGGCAGCAACCCATCTGTTGCTGCCGTAATGAACCGCAGAATAAATTCCGGGATCCCCGGATGCTTCCTGCCAGCTGATGCCGTCGGTGGAATATATGATGCCTCCGGTGGAAGGGAGAGCCACGAATTTTCCCCCGCCAAAATGAATTCCATTAAATTTACCGGTAGTAACGCCGCTCGCAGCCCAGACCTTGCCGAAAACGGTAACGGTATCGGTCTTGGAAAAGCTTACCGAAAACGAGAGGGTATTTTCCGCGGTATCGCCGCTCAGGGTTCCTGCCCCTGCCGTTCCTGAGTTTACCGCCGGGGTGATGCTTCCGCTGAATGTATGTTCCGGTACAGCCTTCAATACAATAGCGGCCGAATACTCTGTGTCGCCGGCAAAGGTTTCGCTTACTTCGGGGATCCAGCTTATGCTTTGTACGGTATAGGTACTGTGCCCCGCGCTAAGGGCGCCTAAGGCTGCGGGAGCCTCTCCGGTTTTCGGAGCGACAAGCCCGCCCACCGATGCAGAAGTAATCTCCGTTGGACCACCCGGATCGGCCGGGTCACCTGATGGGTTGGAACAGGCGGAGAACAGAAGAACAAATGCCGGCACAAGGCAGGCAATGCCGAAAGGAAGATACGTTTTCACATCAAACTCCCTTGCAAAATATATGTACAGGGAAATCCCTGCAGTTTACAAAGGAATGAAGAGAGAACGTTTAATGTGTAAGGATTTAGATTCCGAAAGTATGA
>JAIRNJ010000104.1 GCA_031258115.1 Treponema sp.
GTTTTTCTATCCAGTACCCCGCCTCGTCCGTAAAATGCATATTTTTCCTATATTCGTTTTATGACTTCGGCGAGGAGGCTGCGGAAACGTTCTCCGGCGCCATTGGCAGCCTCAACCACTTCCTCCGCGGTGATCGGCTGGTCAAGGATGCCGGCCGCCATGTTGGTTATGCAGGAGAGGGCAAGGATCTTCAGGCCGCAGTGCCGGGCGACAATCGCCTCCGCCACGGTAGACATGCCGACAACGCTTGTCCCCCAGTTCCGGAAAAGCCTGATCTCCGCGGGAGTCTCGAAGCTTGGGCCGGAGTAACCCAGATAGACGCCTTCCCGAAGTTCCATATTCATATCCTCAGCGGTTTCCCGGCAGAGTTTCAGCAATTCCGGGGTATAGATTTTGGACATATCGGGAAAACGGGGGCCGAACTCGTCTTCATTCTGCCCGATGAGGGGATTCATACCGGTAAAATTGACATGATCGGTGATAAGCATGATGTCGCCGGGACAAAATTCCCGTTTCAGGCTCCCGCAGGCATTGGTAAGGATCAGCGTCCGGATTCCCAGCTTTGCCATGACCCGTATTGGGTAGGTAATCTCCTTCTGACTGTAGCCTTCATAGTAGTGGAAACGCCCCTGCATACAGAGAACCGGTTTTCCGGCAAAGTAACCCACAATCAGCCTTCCTTCGTGCCCCGGCGCGGTACTCTTCATGAAGTGGGGTATCTCCGCATAGGCAATACTGCAGGGTTCCCTAATCTGATCCGCCAGAGGCCCCAGTCCCGAACCCAAAACAAGAGCCAGTTCCGGTTTAATGGAAGTCTTGCTGCCGATAGCGGCAATAGATTCGTTGACCTTCTTCATCAATTCATCACTCACGGATGCCTCCTAAAAAAATTGCGCCAGATACATGGACAGAGCCGGAACATAGGTAACCAGCAGCACAACGGCAAGCTGAATGAGGAGAAAGGGGAACACATAACGGCATATATCCACGAAAGGCCTCTTGAAGCGGTAGCTTGCCAGGAAAAGGTTGAGCCCTACAGGGGGGGTAAGGAAACCGACTTCAAGATTGGTTATAAAAATGATCCCCAGATGCACCGGATCCACGCCGTATGCGGCCCCCAGAGGCCCAATCAGGGGCAATACGATGAGGATTGCACTGAAAATGTCCATGAGGCAGCCCACCACGAGAAGGGCAAGATTAAGCAAAATAAGGAAGGCATATTTGGACTGTATCGTTTGCTGCATCCAGTCCGCCAGGTTTGCCGGCGCATTGGTATCCACAATATAGTAGGAAAGAGACTGCGAAAGGGCCAGAATCGCCAGCACCCCGCCGGCAATCGGTACCGCCTTGAGGAAGGTTTGCGGCACTTCCCTTAGGGAAATGTCCCGGTATATGAAAACCTCGGCTATAAAGATATAGATTATTGCCGCAGCTCCAATCTCCACGAGGGAGAGGAAACCGGTAAAGTAGCCTCCCACAAGGAAGAAGGGGAGAATTATCTCAAGCGCCGAACCCTTGAGGGAGGAGAGGGCATGCTTCACGTTGAAAGGCTCGCGGGGAATCTTTATCTTGAGCGAAATGACGATGCCGAAGACGATTACCGCGATTACCAGGATTATGCCGGGGATGACACCTCCTGCAAGCATCTTGAACACACTGGTCTGGGTCATGGCCCCCACGAGGATCAGGGGAAGACTCGGCGGGAAGAGGAGTCCTACGCTTCCCACACTGGTCAAAAGACCGATGGAAAATTTTTCCGGGTACTTTACATGTTCCGACAGTATCGAATAGAGAATTCCCCCCAGCGCAAGGATCGTAACCCCGGAAGCGCCGGTAAAGGAAGTAAAGAAGGCGCAGATGATCACCGTGGCGACGATCATCCCGCCGGGAAGCCAGGAAAAGAGGCTGCGGAAAGTCTTTACCAGCCGTTCTCCGGCCTGGCTTTCCGAGAGAAAGAAGCCAACCAGGGTAAAAAGCGGTATGGCGATGATGCTGTCGTTGGTCAGGGCGGAGTAAATATCCGTAGCCACCACATCCACCGGGATAGACGCCGCCTCAAGGAGGATCAGCACAAGGCCGCCCATCACCACAAAGAGGGGGGTTCCCGCCAGGGCCGCCAGAAGCAGGATTATTACCGCCGGGGTTTTTAGAACAAGGGAAAGCTCATGGAGAAACAAAGAAAAATTTTCCCCCCAGGCCGGAATATCAAATTCATAGAAAAATTTGAGAATAGAAGGAGCGCTCAAAACCGTTCCCAGTACAATGGCCGCCGCAGGCAGGAGCCTCAGCCGGCCCTTCAGCCCCGTGCGCCGGGCAAAGCGAATCGCCATGATCCCATAACCCAGCGGGATTACCAGTGCAAAAACCCTGTCCGGGATAAAGCCCTGCAGTTCCCCGTCAAGACCTATCCTGATAAAGGCAGGGCCTGTCCATGCCACGGCAGTCAAAACCAGGGTTGAAAGCAGATTGGTAAAGATCCTGAGCTGCCGTTTGAAATTCTCTTTGGAAAAGTACTGCACCAGGGCGATGGAAAGATGCTCTTCCTTCCGGGTGGTGATCATCCCTGCCAGCAAACCCGACACGAGGAGCAGGTGCATCCCCAGCGCGGAAGAGCCGGGAACACCCTTGCCGAAGAAGATACGGGCTACCGCCTCGGAAGCGGGAAGCAGAGCCAGAAAGACAAAGGAAACGATACAAAGCGCATTTTCTATCGCGTAGAAAACGCCCTTTGCCCCCTCCCGATCTTCGCCCGGACCTGCCTGAGCGGGTGAAGCTGTACCCGAAGATTCAGTCGATGTTTCAACTGCTTTTTTTGTCAACGGCTCCTCCGGTAGTTTGCAAGTATCTGGTTGATCCGTTCATACATTTCTCTATTGAAGATACCCTTGTTTACCATATCGGGGAGCCTGTCCTGCATATCCTGATACCACAGATTCACCTGATCGGGCGTGGACTGATTATAGTGTACCCCGTCCCTCTTCATGGCTTCAACGGACTCGGCCTCCCGTTTCTGGAAAGAATTTTCTATTTCGATTCCCGCCTTGCGGACAATCTCCTGGAGCCTTGCCTGGTGACGCTGGGGAATGCTCTCCCAGCCTTTCCGGTTCATGAGGATGCCCCCCATAAAGGGCGCCAGATTGATGGAACTCATATTGCCGGCAACCTTGTAAAGCTGGGTGGCCTGGACGGCAATGGGGCTCTGGTAAACCGCATCGATACGCCGGGAAGCGAGAAACTGGGGAACTTCGTTTATACTGACCCCGACCAACTGGAAACCCATGGCCTTGAATGCGTCGGCAAGTTTCTTGTCCGCGGGGCTGGTGGCTATCTTGAGCCTGCGGAGATCGTCGGGAGTATAGATGGGAGAGCGGGAGAAGATTTTTACCCAGCCCGCCTTGGCCCATGCAAGGTTTTTGAAGCCCTTTTCTTCGATTTTGGTATCAAGAAGAGGCCTTACTTCCTTTAAGACCGCATCAAATTCATCGTTATCCCGGATCAGAAAGGGTATGGACAGAGCCATGATCTCCGGGGCGATGGAGTAGAGCGCACTGGAGGTGAAGATTGCCGCCTCAAACCGGCCCTGCCGCAGCCATTTAAGATAGTCGTCCTCGGAACCGGCCCGCTGATGAAAGACCTTGAGCTCAACTTCCCCGTTGGTCGCCTGGATCCACTCCGCGGCGATACGGTCAAGGATGATCCCCCAGTCCGAGTTTCTGGGCAGGGATGAGGCCAGTTTTATCTCCACCTTCTGGGCAAAGAGACCGGAGGACAGGACAAAACACAAGACAAAGAGAATCCATGCCTTTTGGTTTGCAAACCGGCGGAAGTTCCTTGTTTTTTTCATTAAAACACTCCTTATTCGTATTCGTAATCATCGTCTTCGTAGGCTTTTTCGTCCCATTCGCCGTCCTCCATGAAGAAATAGTCCGAAGTCATGTCAAGAAGTATTTTGGCCTTCCTTTGGGAGAGGATGTTTACCAGCCTGTTGGGAGGATCATCGTCGGGATTGATGGCAAGAGCCGCTTCGAGACAGGATTTGAAACTGTTGTAGTCCTGACCGGGAATGGAAACAGACTGCGCATAGGACACATAGGGCCCCGCAAGCCTGCCCCCCGACTTTTCCAGCGCCCTTTTGAAGTGAATCTCCGCCTTTTCAGGATCGCCCCCCATTGTCGCGGGGAGGGAAGAATAGGCCAGAAGGTAGAATTCGTCCAGAGCCCCGGAGTTAAAGCCGGGATCGAGTTCATAGGCCCTGCCAACATAGCTCAGCAGATCCGGCACCCGCAGCCCCAGAGAGGAATCGAAGGGATCAAGAGAAAAGGCCGAAAGATAGCCTGCCGCAGTCCAGTAGAGAAAGGCCGTATCCTCCTTCTTCATCTTTGAAAGGATAGCGGGAAGCCTCTCCCCCGCGCCGGCAAAGCCCGGATACTTCTGTTCAATACCTCCGAAGATAATATCCGCACCCCGCAGGTACAGCTTCTTGGCCCTGGCAACCGCATCCTGCCTGTCCTGGAACCGCACCGCAGGCAGAAACTCCGCAGGCCCCTGAACAAAGGCGTTTGCATACATGATAAAGAGAGAACCGGTAGTAAGAATCAGACCCCTGTGCCGGGGATTCTGATCCAGCAGAGCCTCGTACATCTTGATGGCGAAGGGAAGAGCGTCCCCGACCAGTTCCGGATCGGAATCGCCGGTAAAAACATCACTTCCCCCCTCCCCGGTGAGGGCATCGGAAACCGCATTTACCGCCACCTTATTAATCGAACAGGCGCCTAAGGCAAACAAGACCGGGATACAGAGGCAAAAACGGCGCAAGACTTGTATGTTCATGGGACACTCCATTTTGTCGAGGCTTTCTCAGAATAAACCATAAAAAGATGAAATTCAACCGGCGTAACGCCTCATGATAATTTGAATGAAATAAGAGAATACTTTATAAAAGCGGACGGAAAAATGAAAATGAGCTCTGTTCGTGTTTGTTTGTGGAGTTCGTGGCAAATTTCTTGATATCTGTGGGTCAAGGTTAACCGCTCTGCCTCTCCCGCGAAGCGGGTTCTTGGGTTGGTTCATTAGATGACGCTAATCAGTATTGGCAATGTTCCTGATGGCCTCAATATCAAGGCCGGTAATTTCCCTGATTATGTCCAGAGGTAATCCCTTTGCCAGAGCATTTCGGGCGATTTCTTCCCGGCCCTCTTCCCGGCCCTCCTCGAAACGAACCGCCAACGCATCATCCCAGTTCCATTCCGTAAATAACATATTAAATACCTCCGAACTATGTAGTTCCAGAAACTCCTTTAATATCCCCCGGCTGATACAATCTTTGACCGCCGCCTTCACCCCTTCCTCCCGGCTCCCCAACTCCCGCTCATACTCACGCGCCTTCGCTATAAAATCACTGTACCCCTCCAGCGTTTCACACCGCCTCAACAGCTCCTCGTTGTGTCCCTTGTTGATGTTTACCACCCGCACTACCAGTTCCACATCGGCGGGCCTCCCGCTTCCTGAATCTTTGAGATCCGCAAAGGCATCCGATAGTTTCAGCCACATCTGGTCAGGGTAGTCCGTTGTCCCGTTGTACAGCACAAAACACTCAGCCCGGGGTATGTTCACCAGTTTGCTCTTGTACACATCTTTGTTGTTGATGATCTTTTCGTAGAGGCGGGCAAGGTACAAAAAACAACGCAGGGGCATATTGGGATTCACCGTCGACTGGTGTTCCATGATAACCACCAGTGTATTGTCAACAGCGAAGGAAATATCGTTCACCCGTTCCATAAAAAGAACGCCTTCTAACGTATTGATGGTAATCGGCACGTCGGGGGGCAGGGTAACGCCTTCCAGAGCGCAGTACAAGTCCCTGAGGATTACGGGGTCGTTAAAAAGGAGGGAAAACACACTGTCTTTGTAGCTGCGGTTTGCGCCCATAGAAGCATCCGGAATTAATCATAGGAGGTTTTGCAGGATTTTTCAAGCTCACGTAATATCTATTGCCGCATAATCGCCTAAATCGACAATATCCCCGAGTTTTGTTTCTATACGATTTTTATAGATAGGCCCGTCAACCACCAGGGTGTGATATTCGCCGTTTTCACCGCACACGTCCGCCCCGGCTGCCCGAATCCCGTCTAAAACCTTTTGATTAAGCGTTTTGCCAAGAAACTCGTTACCGAGAATTTTCTTTTCGATACATTTTATTATCGCCACAAACCCGCCGGCCAGTTCTTCGGATATTGCCTTTTCGCGGTCAATACCCCAGAGCGGCGTTATGCATTCCATTCCCGCATTCATACATCTTTTTTTATTCCATTCGAGATGTAAATTGATATCCATGTCGCCGAATGCGCAAGCCGTTGCTCCCAGGCTTTTTGATTTTTGCAGGGCTTCTTCAAATACGGTTTCATAATTTTCTGAACTGCAAGACGCCTGAAGTATTGGTAAACCGAGGGCTTTAGCGGATTGTTCGACAATATTCGGATTTATCCCGTGTGTCCATGATTTTTCGTTATCCTTATTTATCGCCGTGATTAAACATACCGGTTTATGGCCTGCTTTAATCATTTTATACAATGCAAAGGCTGAGTCTTTGCCGAAACTATACGACATTGCAAAATGCACAGTTCCTCCTTATTAGTCCGCTAAACAACTTTGAAATACTAATCTGTCTAACCGGCAATCCTTAAAAAAATCTCCATGCAGAGTCTTGAGTCGTCTTCGGCGCGGTGGGCTTCCGTTGCGGGGATGCCCAGGCCGGCGGCGAGCGCCTGGAGGCTGTAGCCGGGGCGGCCGGGAAAGGCGGCGCGGGCCATGACCAGGGTGTCCGCTATGCGGTTTGGCAGGCTGGGGAAGGGCGGTGTCCAGGAAGGGGCTTCCGGGGCGGCTTCGCCAAACGAAAGGAGGAGGTCGCCCTGTGAGGGATCTTTCCGTTGCGCCGGGGCCTTTTCGCTAAGCCGCTTCAAAGCCTCGTTAACAAAGCCGCAGTCAAAGGCGGCGTTGTGGGCGATGATCACCGTGTTTCCGGTAAACATGAGAAAATCGGGGAGAATCTCTTCCAGTGCGGGTTTCCCTGCCAGCATGGCGTCGCTTATGTTGTTCACCTTTTCCGCGGCTTCGTTCATGGGGATGCCGGGGTTTATCAAGACCGAAAAGCGGGCAACCGGCCCCCGTCTGTCGAATTTCAGGGCACCGATCTCCACAATTCTGTCCTGTTTTGGGTCAAGGCCGGTTGTTTCAATGTCAAACGCGGTAAAAACAGCCCCATCGCGGTACGCTTCGACAGCCCAGGAGTAGGATTCCATCAGTTTCCAATCACAGAACGGATGTCTTTCGTAATGGCCTCAAGTTTCTGTGCCGATTCGGCCTTGGCTTTTTCAAGATCTCCGGACACTTTGGTACAGGAGGTGGCATAGAACTTGATCTTGGGCTCTGTACCGCTGGGTCTGGCGCTTACAATGGTTCCGTCTTCAAGATAAAACTGGAGTACGTCGCTGGGCGGAAGGCCGTCCGCCCCGTTTTTGATGTCCCTGACACGGGTAACGGTAAGACCTCCCAGGGTTTTGGGCGGATTTTTCCGGTAATTGTCCATGATGCCCTTCATCACTCCCGGCCCTTCGGGGCCCTGGAAGTACTTAGAGATCCCCATCTCCTGCCAGTAGCCGCAGATACGGTACAATTCGTTGAGCCTGTCCAGGATGCCTTTGCCCTGACTGCGCCAGTAGAGGGTCATTTCCGCGGTAAGGGCTGCGGCGCTTACCCCGTCCTTGTCCCTCACCTCGTTTTCCACCAGGTAGCCGTAGCTTTCCTCGGTTCCAAAGACCACCGTTTTGTTGATTTCGCCTTTTTCGCACTTCCGCCAGATGTCGGCGATCCACTTAAAGCCTGTAAGACATTCGATGCAGGCCGCTCCGTAATGTTCCGCCACCTTCGCCTGCATGCCCGTGGTAACGACTGAGTTGATCATGGCCGCGTTTGCCGGAAGTTTCCCCGTTTCCCTGAGGGAAAGGAAGATGTAATCGGCAAGAAGGACGCCCATCTGGTTTCCGGTAATCAAAACATAGTTGTCCGAACCGGGTTTTTCCGGTACGGCTATGCCGAAACGATCCGCATCGGGATCCGTCGCCATTACCACATCGGCTTTTTCCTTTTTACCCAGGTCAATAGCCATCTTGAGGGCGGGCGCCTCTTCCGGGTTGGGGAAGGCCACCGTGGGGAAGTCCCCGTTACCCTCACGCTGTTCCGGTACGGTAATCACCTTGAGGCCGAGATCTCCCAGCACCTTTTCCACATGGAAGGCCCCGGTTCCGTGGAGAGGAGTGTAGACGATCTTCACCTCCTGCGCCTTTGCCTTGATCAAGTCCGGCCTGAAAAGCCTCTCCTTCACCATTGCCTGGTAGGGCTCGTCAATTTCCTTATCGATTATTTTGACAAGACCTTTGTCCAGGGCTTCCTGCCTGTCCATTTCAAAAATATCTTTGACAGCCTCAACTTCCCTGATGATCCCAACATCGGGGGGGGGGATGACCTGGGAACCGTCGTTCCAGTAGGCCTTGTAGCCGTTGTACTTGGGCGGGTTGTGGCTGGCGGTAACCACGATTCCCGTGTCGCAGCCGAGCTTCCGAATGGCAAAGGAAAGCTCGGGCGTGGGACGCAGGCTGCTGAAAAGCCAGGTTTTGATCCCGTTGGCGGCAAAGATCAGCGCGGAAGCTTCGGCAAATTCCGCCGAATAGTGGCGGCTGTCAAATGCGATCACCGCGGAGAGCTTTCCCTCCCTGTGCTTATCGGGGAAGGTCTTTTTGAGATAGCCGGCAAGGCCCTGGGTGGCGCTCTTTACCACCAGTGAGTTCATCCGGTTGTATCCCCCGCCGATGATTCCACGCAGGCCCCCCGTACCGAATTCCAGATCCCGGTAGAAACGGTCTTCCAGCTCCTTCCAGTCCTCTTTTTTGAGAAGTTCTTCCACTTCGCCGCGGAAACCCGCATCCTTCTCCCGGCTGATATATTCCCTGGCCCGTTCCAGGACGGCATTTTTATCCATCAAATGACTCCTTGCTTTCTTTCAGTATAGCGCAAACAGGGTATCGTGGATCAAGTTAAGGGAAGTTCCGTGCTACACGGAAACCGACATAAGGATACGGTTGAGTATATCTGTACCGGCTGGTTACTTCCGCCCTGGTGGCGCTGCCGCTATAGTTCCCACTCCGCATCACCCGATTGGTACCGGACGCGGGGCCGCTAGCCGGTTCGCCTGCAACATTGTCCGCCCAATAATCCCAGCACATTTCATCAACATTCCCGCTCATATCATACAGATTCAGGGCATTAGGCGGCTTCATTCCCACCGGATGGGGACCGTAATCTGGCCCGTGTGAGGAAGAGGAGCCGGCATTATCTCTGTACCATGCCACGTCTCCAACTGTGCTGCTCCCTGCATAGGGATATCCCCACTCTGGGCCGCCTTGATTACCGCCCCGGGCGGCGAATTCCCATTCCGCCTCTGTGGGCAGACGGTATCCGTTGGCCCCGGGTTTCATTACCGGGGTATCCGCAGTTAAATCGGATGTACGCAGAACAGTACTATAGCCGGCGTCGGTGTAGTACACCGGTTCCATCCCGCTCATCCGGCTGTAGGCATTGCACCATACAATGGCATCCCTCCAGGGAATATATGTTACCGGTCTGCTTCGGCGTTTTTCCAGTGTCCAGGCGTCGCTGCTGGTTCCGCTCCCGGTTCCATTTTCGCCGGTTCCCGCAACGTGATGCCCCTGGTTTCCGGGATAGGTAATGCTATACCCATTGGCAAGCGCCCAGAGGCGTACCTCTTCCCATAGTTTCCAGGTAGTTTCGTGCCTGGCTATATAATAGGGATTTAAGCTTAGCGTCCTGCCGGCGACAAACACCCCCGCGGATCCGCTGCCGCTTACGGTTCCTCCGGCAACCGGTTCCATACTCCACTGATCTTTTTCGGTCAAAAGGATATAATTGCCGGCCGTCCTTGGAGAAGAAATCAAATAAGCCGTATCCATTACCGTTGCCGTAACAGAATAATTGCCGCGGAAATTGTGGAAAACATCAAGATCCAAAGGCATGCTGTAGCTCTGCTGTGAACCGGGCGTACGATAAGAGGGAGCATTAAGAATTTCTTCATCAAGACCGGCAATATCAGATTCAAAGCTTAGGTTTATTGAGCCTATGTCGTCATCCGCAGGATTTATCCAACTGACAACGAGTTCTTCAGTTATATAATCATAGTGAGTTTCCAGATTGTTTACCTCACCGGGCGATATTTCGTCACCGGCCTCAGTCCGGAGATGGAACACATGTTTACCCCGGGGTGCTATATTATTTACCGCATCAATGGGCTGAATATGCAGGGCAATGGTTCCTCCGGGCGGGTAGCCCAGGGTGTACTGCAAAATATACGGAGAGACCCCCAGGTTATTATCCTTCTGCTGGTAGGCAAATGAGAGCGGGGAACCGCTGTTCCGTTCTACCGAAGAATAAAGCTGTTGATGCGGATAGTCCCTGTCCTCTGTATAGAAATACCCCGGGCCGCCGGTGTTACTTTTCTGGAATTCTTCAATAATTCTGATGTCCCGCACGTCTCCCATGTCCTCATAGGCATCGAAAACCAGAAATATGCTGCGGGTAGCGGGAAGATCCCATACCAGCCTGTGAGTATCATGCTGTTCGTCAGAGAAAAGAGGTTCCCCCGGACTCTCTGAAAAGGCGGCATAGATCGTTCCGATAACTTCGGGAGCTCTCTCTTCCCAGGCATTGGTAACGCCGTAGGAGAAATTTTCCTCCTTGGCCATGGGGATACCGTGGTCTGCGGATATGATACCGGTTTTTAAAGCAACGGTAATATCATGGTTAATGAAAACCCCGGAAAGTACGGATTCGGTTTTGGCTTCAATCTTGAGGAGGCTTCCGCTCTCGCCCAGAGCCAGGAGTATGAAGTGATCATTCAGGGAAACGGGGACGGTTCCGGCCACGGCATTTTGGCGGAGTCCTGTTATTTCAACAGTGTTCATGTTTACCGAGACGGGATCCAGGGCTTTGTTGAATTTGATGCGGATCGGGTAGTTTGTAGGCACCCGTTCTCCAATCAGGGGCATGTTGCTGGAGATGACACGGGGCCGCTCCACACTGTAGGGCCTGATTGTAATGTTTGAAACCGGTTCCATGACGGTCACTTCGGTTTCCTGTTCAGCGGGGCTTGAAAAGGAGACTATATCTTCTCCAAGAACCATTCCGCCGTCCAGAGCCTGCCAGCCGGTAAAACCCCATTCGGCATTGGGGATAAAATTCACATGAAAGGGGATACGCTGTTTGGCTTCAACGGTACCCGAAGGACTCGTGTAGCCCGAACCCGGCAGGGGGTCAATGAGGATGCTGATGCGGGGAGCGGTGGCCTCCCATACGGCCTCATCAACATCGTCCCAGATATTCTTTTCGGGCTTTCCCAGAAAGAGTTCGCAGCCTGAGAGGCAAAAAATCCATAAAACCATCGCCTGTAAAACAGTGTTCCTTACCCTCATATCATACCAATATATCTTTTCATTAAAGTTCACATCAAGCATCCAATGCAGTCCGTTCTCTATTCCCCAATGCCCCCGAATATCCGTCCCGAACCCTTCTGCCGCTATATCCTTATTGCTGATAAAGTACCGGATACTCACACTCGTTTCATCCCCCACCGTACAGGTCGTCTGGCGCTCTATGATGCTCGCAAGGTCCTTCCATTCCTTCTTCCCGCTCAGAAACTCAGTCTCCGTGGCCGTCCGTATCCTTCGTTGCTCTATCCTCCCGTGGCCTTTCTCGATCCCGCTTTCCCATATGTCCTCAGGCAACTCTCTGGTCTTTGCATCGTCAAGGTATTCAAAGTATTCCTTGATTTCCTGGCACAGCGCCGGCTGATTTTCCTTCACCGCAAGCACATAATCAGCCTTCTTTCCACGGATTTTCTTCACTATCTCTTTCTGACACCCCATCGCGTCTAAACTGGCGGAAGCAGTTGTTCGAGGGGGCATTGCATATCTTCGAGATCAAGCGGCCTGACATTATCGAGAAGGCTGCCGGGCGGGATGCTGCGGCGTTGGAAGCGAAGCTGCGGGAGAAAGACAATCTGATAGCGGAGCTGGCACAGGAAGCGCTGACTTTTAAAAAAACTTTCAGTGGCCGGAAACCGGAAATAGGCAGGGCGAAGATGAGCCTTCAGAAACGGCAGATGATTGAGCGGGAAGTGGAGCGATTACACGTGAAGACCGGGATAGGGGCGCTGACGCTGGCCGGCTTTGCCGGGGTGAGCGGACGGACATGGCGGGAATGGCAGGGCAGACAGG
>JAIRNJ010000215.1 GCA_031258115.1 Treponema sp.
CCCCCCCCCCCCCGCTCCCCCCCCCCCCCCCCCCCCCCCCCCCCCCCCCCCCCCCCCAGCTAATGTCTTATGATACAAGGAATTACCGGAACGGAATACATCTGTGGACACACAGGATCGTGCATAGTACGATGAAGGGGTATCCGGGGCAGCGCCGATTAACTCGCGGCTAATCAGCCTTAGCCTGGGGGAGACCATTCCTTTATACACCCGCTTTTTTACCATGCAAGAAAATGGTATACGATATTCCAAAGAACTGTCAAGTACTTTCGGTAACATTTCAAAATGAGGCATTTTGGGACTGAGGACGGAGCTTACCACTTCCGGGGTTTAAAGTCTTCGGGGACGCTGATCCGTATCGTGTCCCCCGATTGCTCCAGCACAAAGAAACCGCTCTTCACCGCAAAGTCCTTCACCTCTTGAGAGGCTATGGCCCCCGCCACCGCTCCCAACAGCTTCCGCGTGTCCCGGTGTTCATCCGCATAGCCGCGCAGTTTTTCCATCCGTTGCAGGTGGTCCCGTACATCATTATTCGTCAGGGTGGTCTTTACCTCCACCGCCAGGACGACATCCCCGTTTTCCAGCAGTATATCCACCTCGGCACTATACTCTCCCCGGGGATCCTGATAGCGCACATTGGTGGCAACCCTGCCGAAGCCATAACCCAGCTTGTTGAACTTTTCCAGGATATTGGGGAAGATCAACTCCTCCACCAGATCGCCGAGCTTACTGCCCAGTTTGCTGATCTTCCGGTCGGTCTCCTGCATCTTCCGGTCGGTTTCCCGCATTTGACGGTCGGTTTGCAGAGCCATTTCTTGCATTTTACGATCGGTTTCCTGGAACATGGCCCAGACCTTCTCAAAGGTCAACCCCATCTCCGGTTCGTGTATAGTTTCTTCCGGCATAAGAAAAATTTACTTTATTGTTGTATAGTTGTCAAGGGGACGACCGAAGATGCCTGCAGGCAAGTTTGCCCGGAGCTTGTCCAGGGTTCTTCATTAGGCGTTTTTCTGCCGATAAATTCTATAAGAGATGCCGAAATTACCCGTCAAACCGGGGCTCAAAAAAAAGAGCCGTTCCGGAAGTAAATCAAAACGAAAAAGAAAACTCACCAGGGCCGATGCCGTCCGTGCGATAGCTGTAGCCGGGAGTGTCATCATCCTTTCAGCGCTGGTTTCCCTGTTTCTCAGTTTTGGCCGGGACAGAACGGAGAAAGAAACAGTCGTAACCGGAGTAGTTCCTCCCGCGCCTGGCCCGCCGGAAACCGGGCATGGCCTGCCGGCAGCCCCCGAGATCTCCCTTCCTGAACCGGTAAAGCCGCCTCCGGTTCCCGCGGAGGAACGAAAGGCTGAAGATTCCCCTCCGGCAAAACCCGGCGCTTCTGATCCCGCAAGTCCCGGGATTCCGGAAGCCGGGCCTGCTTCCCCCAAGGTTGTAAAATCGAAACCTGAGGAGACCGTTCCTGTTTCTCCCATGCCTCAAACTTCAAAGCCCGCGGCCTCAAACCCTCCGAAAAGTACACCGCAGAATATGGAAAGCGGTCGGCAGGCTCCTGCGGCAAGGCCCGAAATTCCTCCCAAGGGCCGGGGAACTGTGGTTTTTGTTATTGACGATGCGGGGAACAATCTCCGGGAACTGGAGCCCTTTCTTAAGTTTCCGGGGCCCCTTACCATTGCCGTGCTTCCCGGTTTGACCCATTCCGCAGAGGCAGCCGGCATGATCCGCAAAGCGGGAAAGGAAGTTTTTCTCCATCAGCCGATGGAGGCTCTCGGCGGACAGAATCCCGGGCCCGGAGCCCTCTACACGGGTATGGGGCCTGAGGACATACGGAAGGTGATAAAGACCAACATTGCCGGAATAGGCCCCATTGCGGGTATGAATAACCACCAGGGTTCCAGGATCACCGAAGATGGCGCCATGATGGAAACCGTACTTGCCCTCTGCAGGGAACAGGGGATATATTTTCTTGATTCAAGAACGACTGCCGCTACCGCAGTACCCAATACGGCGCGGCGGCTGGGTATTACCATCGGGGAGCGGGATATTTTTATCGATAACGAGCAGGACAGGGCGTCAATGATTCACTATATAGAAGAGGGTCTTAAAAAGGCGGTGCAGAAGGGTTCGGTGGTGATGATAGGCCATACCTGGTCTCCCGCTCTGGCTCCGGTTTTGACGGAGCTTTACCCCCGGCTCCTTGAGCAGGGTTACAGTTTTTCTACCGCCTCCGCCCTCATTCGGAGCAAAAAATGAAAGTTCTGGGTATAGAGTCCTCCTGTGATGAATGCGCCGCCGCAGTGGTGGAAGACGGCCGCCGTATTCTCTCCAATGTGGTGGCTACACAGATTCCTTTTCATGCGGAATACAACGGAGTGGTTCCGGAGATTGCCAGCCGCAAACATACGGAGTGGATCTATGCCGTGGCAAAAGAGGCTCTTGACCGCGCCGGCATCGGAGTTGAATCCATAGGGGGAGTAGCCGCCACCGCTCATCCGGGGCTCCTCGGTTCCCTCCTTGTGGGGCTCAGCTTTGCCAAGGCCTTTGCCTGGGCCCGCAATCTTCCCTTTATTGCCGTTGACCACATGCTGGCCCACCTCTACGCTTCCCGTCTTGAATTGCCGGGGGAAGACGATGGTGGAACTCTGAGGTCCGGCCTCCGGCCCGAGTATCCCTTCCTGGGCCTTCTGGTTTCAGGCGGACACTCCATAATCTGCCGTGTTGATGATTTTGATAACATTACTGTTTTGGGGGCCAGTATTGACGACGCTGTTGGAGAAGCCTTTGACAAGGTGGCAAAGTATTACGGTTTTGGCTATCCGGGCGGAGCGGCCATAGATAGGCTGGCAAAACAGGGGGATGAAGGGGCCTTTAAATTTCCCATGCCCAAAATGGGAACACACAACCGGGCCTCCCGGAGTGGAGCTTCCCCCCTTGAAAAAGAGGATAGTTCACCGGGCCTGCGGCGGGAACATCACCGTTACGATGTGTCTTATTCGGGCCTCAAGACCGCAGTGATAAACCAGCTTGAACAGTTCCGGGTAAAGGCGGATACCGCCGAAAGCGGCGTTTTACGGCCAACTTCCGGCTCAGCGCCCCCTGCAGGCGGGCAATGTCCGCCGCCCGGAGGGACACATGCGGATATTGCCGCCTCTTTCCAAAAGACCGCCGTGGAGATACTGCTCCGGGCCCTCTTCAATGCCGTGGAAGACACAGGTCTTCATACCATTGTTGCAGGCGGAGGGGTTGCCGCCAATTCCCTGCTCCGCGCCCGGCTTGCCGAAAGAAAGGATCTTGTTTGCGTCTTCCCTCCCCCGGAACTTTGCGGGGATAACGGCGCCATGATCGCAGGTCTGGGCTATCAGTATCTGTCGCGGGGGGAAAGGTCGCCTCTCAATGTTACTGCATCCGCACGGGTTGCGGGTTTCAGGAAGATATAGGTTCCGGATGCATGCCCGGAGTTCTCCATCCCCTTCGAAAAGGTTTTCAAAACAGCGGGAGTTGTTTTGTATTTCAGAGTGCGCTATAGTTAAATACAGAATATATTTGATTTAAGGAGAACCAATCGTGAAAATATCCGGAATAGTAAGCATTTTCGTTATTTTAATTTTTGTTGCCGCTTTCGTTGCCTGCGGCAGCGCTCCGGCCCCGGCTCCTGCCTCTCCGCCGGCTGAAGAGGCTCCGCCGCCCCCTCCGCCCCCGCCCCTTCCTCCAGCCCCGCCCAGTGACGGCTCCATTGCCCTGGACGTTTCTTTTGAGCCTGTACTTTTCAGCCCCGATGGCGACGGGGAGAACGATCAGCTCAGTATCCTGCTCGGTGTCAGGGGAGGCCAGGCGGTTTCATGGACTTTCGACATCCTCCAGCCTGAAGTTTCGGGCAGTACGGCGGTGTTCAAGCATTTCGGAGGCGAGGGCGTTCCCCTGGCCCGGCAGAATTGGGACGGCCGTTCAGATCAGCAGGAACTGGTTCAGTCCGCCACCGATTATCCCTATGTCTTTACCGTTACCGAAGCGGGGGGAAAGGTCAGCGAGCCTGTTACCGGAAAGATTCAGGTTGATGTTCTGGTAACAAGGACGAGGGACGGGCGTTTGCAGATCCAGGTGCCCAGCATCGTTTTCAGGTCAAATGAAGCGGATTTTGAGAATCTCCCTGCCGCTACGATCAGGAACAATGAGCGGGTTGTGCAGCGTATTGCCGCCATTCTGAACAAATTTCCCGATTACAAAGTACAGGTGGAAGGCCATGCCAATCCGGTAAGCGCCCCCGGCACTGCGGCCAGGACGGCTGAGGAAGCAAAGGAAAACGCAAGCGGCACGGTGAGCGAACAGCGGGCGCAGGTAATTTCCAGAATGCTTGTAGCCGCCGGTGTTGACGGCAGCCGTCTTTCCGCAACGGGCAAGGGCATCAGCAGTCCCCTGGTTAACTATAATGACCGGGCCAACTGGTGGCAGAACCGCCGTGTAGAATTCTATCTGCAAAAATAAACCGACTCTGACTGTAAAACAATGCCTCCGGCATACGGAGGCATTCATTCTTTAGGTTTCTTTCCGCAAGGCTTCAGCCCTGAAAAATTGCAAAAGCCTGAGAAAAACCAAGCGGGTTTTGAAACCGGCTCATTCCCTGTCAGACTTTTTTTGTTACAAAATCGCTTTTCAGGCAACGGGCGCAGATCTTAAGGGTAACCGTGGTTCCCTCGATTTCAGTCTTTATCTTGACGAGGTTAGGTTTCCAGGTGCGGCGGCGGCGGTTCTTGGCATGGCTTACCGTGTTTCCGCTAACCGTATGTTTGCCGCAAATATCGCAAGTCCTTGACATAACAATCCTTCCTTACAAAGCCCAAAAGGGCGAAAATTCGGTAGAGAAACCATATATTATAGAATCCGGGGAAAAGTGTCAAGACAAGGATTACCCTGATACAGGGGCCCTATCTCAAAAGATTTGTCCACACCCGCAGTTGGCGGGTTGCCCAGTGCACGATAAGAAGCTTGAGGCGGTTATGGGAACTGAGTTCGTCGTCCAGAACCGCTTCGGAAAGTACCACCCGTGTTACCGTTCCTGCCAACTGATCGGGGAGACCGAGAATCCAGCGGTAGAAAAGGCGTCCGTTTCCGTCCCGTACAAAGGCGGAAGCCGCAGCCTGAATATTCTTTGCCGCATGAGAAATGGCCGCCAGTTCCGCCCTCTTCTTGCCCCGGCTTGAACGGCCCAGGTTAGTATTGTAATACTCGAAAGCCGATTCGGCCTCATCCATGGCGAGTGTGGCGGTCTGGCTTTCGTCCTCCCGGAAACGGACAAGGAGTTTGTAGAACTGGTTCTGGGTGTCAAGAATGGCCGCCATTGCCAGGGAAACCTCATCCCGCAGGTAGGGGGGAGGATCGGCCGCCTTGAGAATATCCAGCAGCACGGAAAGTGAATTGGGTGAACGATAGATGCCGAAGGCCTCCACCCCCATGATCTTGAGCCGGGGGTTCTCTGTTTTGAGAATGATATTCTCGATCTGCGGACGGAAGGCTTCATCCTCAAGCCGGGCAAGGGCAATGATCGCCTCACCGGCAAGCATGTAATCGGTGGAAAGAGCCAGTTCCCGGAGCAGCGGAATGGCCGAATAGATACGGTGATTTCCCAGAATCCGGGCGGAAATATAGGCTGTGGTGTAAGGACTGTTTACAAGATCGGCAATCAGGGCCTTTACCGCATCTTCATTCAAACGCTTGAGCTTCTCCATGGCTCTGAAAGATTCAAGGCGTATGGCAAGGCGTGGAGATTCAGCCCTCTCCAGGAGTCCCTTGATGGCAAGCTGGGAAGGGGTTTCGTGCAGGGCGCCCAGTAGAGCCTCTTCTTCATCGGAACTATTGGTCCTGTTGAGCTTGTCCAAAAGGGATATGGCCCGGAGGTCGCGGTAGGAGAACATTACTTCCAGCGCGCCTTTGAAGGGCAGGGCGCCCAGCGGGGTAAGTTTCCGGGTGAGGAAGAGGGCAAATCCTGTAAAAAGAATCAGGATGACATAAAAAATCTTGAAGGCCATAAACTGGGAAAGTCCGGCTCCGGTCATGGCGTCAAGAAGCAGGCCGCCCAGAAAGGAACCGCTGGCGCCGGAGATTCCGAAGATGAGGAAGTAGAGAATCCCCATGTCCATCATCAGTTCCGAAGGCACCAGCGCCAGAAAGTAGGTTTGCGCGATTCCTTCCGCACCGAGGAAACCGAAGTTCATCATAAAAAAGAGGAAGGTAAGAAAGAGGATTGCGCCGGTAATGTTATCCACCTGTGTACGGGGAAAGAATACGATGGGAAACATACTCACGAGGCCCAGGATTACCGTGATGATGAAGATCGGCTTGGCGCCGATGCGGTCTACAAAGAATTTGATGAGCAGCCCGATCATCAGGGTTCCCAGTCCTCCGAAAACGGTATAGAGGGACACCATGCCGTCGTTCTGGTTAAAGACCTCGCGGGAATACACCATGATAAAAGCCCTGGAAACCCCGGATACCATTGCTATAATGAAGAGAATCAGCACAAACTGCCTTAGTTCCGGTTTTGCCATTGCCTGCTTGAAGATACCGGCAAATTTTACCTTTTTGCCCTCTTCATCTGAGGGCGGTTCGGGAACCTTCCGCATCAGCACGCCCGAAGCGATACCGGTAGCAATGCCCCCCGCCATGATGACGGAGTAGAGGAAGAGGGGGGGCTCCCTGCCCAGAAGTATGGCTACCACAAAGCCCGACATCATCCCCACCGCGCTGTTGATGATCTGGATCTGGGTCATGTAGCTGCCCCGGTCAGGGCCGGTAGCCATGAGGCTCAGGATGGGGTTGTTGCCGATCATCCCAATGCCCCGGATGATATGAAAGAGGGCGACTCCCAGAAGAAGCAGTCCCAGAGCCAGATCCCGGTGGCCTGCCATGGCGGCAAAGGGGGCTAAGACCACCGGCAGCATGCAAAGCGCCCGCCATGTCCAGGCAAAGCTGAAGATTCCGATGATGGAAAAACGTTTGGCAAGAAGTTTCCCCACGGGAAGGAAGAAGAAGGATACATAGAGAACCGCATTCAAAAGGCCGATGTAGGTGGACGAAGCCTTCATCCTCATGGCAAAAAGAGTCACGATACTCCCTACAAGGAAATTCCAGGAAAGGGAGTTGAAAACATTAAACAGATTATAGAGACTCCGCGCCTTGCTCAGGCGGTAGGGTGAAAGATTTATCTGCGGCATACTACCTTCATAGTATCCATCCGGTTTTTTTTTTCAATAGTAAGGCCGGATTCCGCGTTTCATTGAAGCAATTCCCATGCGGCCGCCATATACATGTATGGAGGCAAATCATGAAATTCCTGATACTCTGCATTGCGGCTCTTGGTATGTATGCGCCAAGCCTGTACATATCCTGCAGTTCCCTTCCCGGCTCCGTCCCCCGGATTCGGTCCAAGGTTCCCTCATACAATCTTATGCATGATGGTGTATACGAAGGAGAAGCTGAAGGCTGGCGGGGAACGGTACGGGTGAAGATCCGTGTTGAAGACGGAGAAATCGTAGAAATTGCCATTCTTGACCATCAGGATGATCCCTATGTAGGAGGCGCAGCCATGGAGGAGCTTCTCGATCTGGCGCTTCAATACGGTATTACAGATCTTGATGCCGTTTCCGGGGCCACCGAATCCAGCACCGCCTTTCTGGAAGCCCTCGAAGCCGCGCTTGAGGAGTCCGCAGCTGTTCTTCCGGGGGCCGCCGAATAGTGTGAGCGTGTTCCAATTGGAACGGCCTCGTGTTATAATGGGTATATGAACGATTGTATCTTTTGCAAGATCATACAAGGTGAGATACCCGGCAGGAAGATCTACGAAGATGATGATATGCTGGCATTCCATGACATCGGCCCACAGGCGCCGGTTCATTTCCTGCTTATTCCCAAAAGGCATATTACAAGCATTATGGAAACCGGGGACGAGGATGCCCTTCTTATCGGCCGTCTCCTGGTAAAGGCTCAGGAACTGGCCAAAGAATCAGGCTGCGGAGAAAAAGGCGCCCGCTTTGTTATCAACTGCAAGGAGGACGGGGGCCAGACCGTAGGCCATCTCCATATCCACGTGCTCGGCGGACGCCCCCTGGCCTGGCCTCCGGGCTGAGTTTTTCATGAAGAAAAACAGCTATCTCTTTGCCTGCTCATTCATATTTTCCCTTAGTCTGTCCATATTGGGTTTTTCCCTTATATACCTTTTAACGGATCGCCTTGGGTTTAGTCCTGCCAAAGTCGGTACATATATTGCCCTGGGTTCGCTCTGTTACTTTCTCTGCTGCAATATCTATCAGCATTTCTGTACACATCTGATGCCCCAGACGATAATACCTACCGCCATCTCGATCTGTCTTTTGGCATCGATCCTTTTGGCGCTGGTAAGAAGCCCTCTTATTGTAGGTTTTGCCTACTGCATAATCCAGGGAAGTTCCGGTTTTTTCTGGCCGCCTGTTATGGCGTGGTTCACCCAGGGCCTTGGCGAAGAAGAACTTAACCGGGATATCAGCCGTTTTAATCTCTGCTGGATGGGCGGGGGTCTCCTGGGGCCACTCGTGGGGGGCGTCCTCTACCAGGTCAACAGCATTCTCAACTTTCTGGCAATCTATACATGTCTTGTGCTGGTACTTTACCTGCTCTGGCGTCTCTCCGCCCGGCATGGAGAACCCGCCGATTCCGGCGCCGTTGTTGCGGGAACAGGGGTTGAAATTCCCCATGCTCCGGTTGAAACCGGCGAAAGCCTTAAAGCCGCTTCCGTTGAGGCGGAAAAACTGGAGAGCCGCCGGGAACTGCTCCGGGAACGGAGTCTTAAACTTTTTAAGTACCGGGGCTGGATGAGCGCCTTCTGCGGCAATGCCTTTTCGGGGATACTGGCGAATATTTTCCCCCTGTATATACGGGATGTACTGGGTTATACGGAGGGAACCGCAGGAATGCTGCTTCTCTTCCGCGGTATCGCCGCCCTGATAGGATTTACCGTTTTTGCGCGGCTTAAGTTTTGGCATTTTAACCGGAAATGGTTCGCCCTTATCCACAGTATTGTTGCGGTTCTGGCATTGTTGTTTGTTTTTTCCGGGAAAAATATTTTCATGTATTTTATACTCATTTTTATAAACGGGTTTTTTTATGCGGGCTGCTACAATAACAGCATCTTTCATTCCAGCACGGAAAAGAAAAATGTCAAGGCGAATCTGGCCCTGCATGAAATATTTCTTTCCGTGGGCAGTATGTCGGGAGCCTTTGGGGGAGGGCTCTGTTATCAGCGTTTCGGTATGGGCGGAACTTTTTTTGCCCTGAGCCTCATCCTTTTTGCGATCGTTGCAATCAATATTATTTTGAACCGTCTGGAAAATCAGACTGTTTAACGGAGGTTTTATGAAGACTGTAAATGTACTGTTATTGGGAGCGGGAAACCGCGGCATGTATGCCTACGGCGCCTATGCAAAGATGAATCCGGCCATGATGCGGATAGCCGCAGTTGCCGAGACCGATCCTGAAAAACGCCGCAGAATGCAGGAACAACATCACATCCCCGATGCCCTGGCCTTTGAAACCTGGAGGGATGCCTTTGACAAATTTCCCGATGTGGACGCCGTTATCATTGCTACCCAGGACAAAATGCATGTCGAACCGCTTGTCATGGCCATGAAAAAAAAGAAACATATTATCTGTGAAAAGCCCATTGTGTCCCTGCCCGAAGAGATCGGCATTATTGAAAAAGCGGCGGCAGGTTTCAACGAGGTGTTCATGACCGGTTATGTATTGCAGTACGCCCCCTTCTTTTCCCGGATAAAGTCCCTTATTGAAGGAGGCCGGATCGGGAGACTTATCGGCATCGATCTTGTCGAAAATGTAGGCCACATACACATGTCCCACAGCTTTGTTCGCGGCAACTGGCGCAACAAGAATGAATCATCCTGCATGATCCTTGCAAAGAGCTGTCATGATATGGATATGCTTGCATGGCTTTCCGGTTCCGCTTGTGCCTCGCTGAGTTCCGCCGGGAAACTCAACTACTTCAAGGCGGAAAATGCGCCCGGGGGAGCGCCCCCGCGATGCCTTGACGGGTGTCCGCACATGGGCAAGTGTCCCTACCATGTATCAAAGATATATCTTACCAATGATACAGACTGGCCTACCAATGTTATTACTACCGATCTTTCCATGGAAGGCCGGATGAAGGCGCTGAACGAAGGCCCCTACGGCCGCTGTGTGTTCCACTGCGATAACGATGTAGTGGATCATCAAACAGTATTACTGCACTTTGCCAACGGGGTCGAAGCCTCATTTACCATGTCGGGTTTTACCATGGAAACCCACCGTAGTATTACCGTCTTTGGCACCGAAGCAGAAATTTCAGGCGACATGGAAGAAAACAGGATAACCGTCAAGGACTTTTCTTCCCGTAACTATGAAGTAATTACCGTGGCGGAACCTGCAGGCGGGCACGCGGGAGGGGATATAGGCCTCTGTACGGATTTTGTGCGGAAGATACAGGAAGGCGAAGGCGGCGGCCTCAACTCGGTTAAGAAGTGTCTTGAAAGCCACTATATGGCCTTTGCCGCGGAAGAATCCCGGCTTAGGGGAGCGGCGGCCTTAAAAATGGAGGAATTCAGGGCCGCCTTGTAGAGGGCCGGGAGCCGCACAAATCAACTAACCCCGCGCAGAGCGGCTATTCTTGACCCACAAATACGAATGAAGAAGAAAAACCGCGAAGTCGCAGAAGTCGAATAAGTATCTTTGTCATTTAAAACTATCCGCTCGATTCCATTTTTAAATGACCGTACATTAAAATTGAACAAAAAACCCAGGGGAACACCGGAAAGTCTCATATAGCTCAGTATTTTTGGCCCTCATTCAGCTTCATTTTTCTTTCCTGAATAAATTTATGTAATTCAATTTTTCCTGTGAGTTCTTCATAAGTTTCAATAAACATATTGATATTTTGTCAACACGGGAATAGGCAGAGCGGGGTATGGTTGGTTCTGATAAGTATGGATTTTATGCGGGTTTTTAGCAGATGATCACCTCAATGCCCAGGTCGTTGAGACTTTTTACATAACCGGGATCTACCCCGTCATCGGTAATGAGGTAGTTGATCTTCTTTTGACAGTTGAGGGAAGCAAAGTATATTTTCTCCAGCTTGCTTGAGTCCGCCAAAAGGAAGATGGTGTGGGCAGAGTTTATCATTGCCTGTTTCAGGGGGAGATCCGAAATACCCGGATACGTAAGGCCGGCGGTTAAGGAGAAGCCTCCTGTGGCAAGAAACAGCTTTTCCGCATATATGTCCTTGAACATTGCCGCCGCCTTTTCCCCGGTTACCGAAAGAGTAGGGGCCTTGAGTTCTCCTCCGGCAAGGATGATATGGTTTGTAGGCTCCGCTCCAAGGATCAGCGTGATGTTGATGGCCGGGGTGATGATATTGAGGCTTTTTCTGTCCATCAGGCACTTTGCCAATTCGGTAAGCGTAGAACCCGAATCCAGGATGATACTGTCTCCGGATTTGATAAATTCCGCAGCCTTCGCGCCGATCCGCTGTTTCTCCTCCATGAATTCGGTATGCTCAAGTTTCATCTTGTCGGTAAAAGAGGCATAACCGGTGATAAAGGCCCCCCCATGCTGCCGGGTTACCGAATGGGTTTTTTCCAGAGTTTCCAGATCCTGCCGGATAGTAGGTTCGGAGACATGGAATAAGGCGCTGAGTTCCTGGACTCTGCAACTGCCGTTTTCCCGGAGCAATTCCAATATTTTTTCCCTGCGCTGTTCCTGAAACATGATTTTTCCTTTCCGAAATGATACCATTTTTTTGGGGGGGAAGTGCAAGAGTGATGATGCGGATTTTGTCACTTCTTCAGAAAAATCCTTATTTCTCCGGATATTCCTTCGGCATCAAGGGCGAAGAACCGTTTGTTACAGGATGCGGCGGCGTTTTTGGTATAGATCCCTTCAGGTATTCCCAGCCGTTTCAGCCGGGCGCCAAGGCCATGTTCTGCGATCATTTCGGCAACAAGGCTGCCGCAGCCGCCGTGGGTTGAATGCTGCTCCACCGTAATAACCCGTCCTGTTTTGCGGATCGACTCAAGCAGCGGGCCGGCGTCCAGGGGGCGTATCGAGTTTAGAGAAAATATATCCATGGAACAAAAAGATTTGACGGAAACGGCAGCCTCCAGAACATCGTGTACCGCTGAACCCAGGGCGATAACGGTTAGATCCTTCCCCACGGCAAATTGAACAGGCTTTCCGGGACAGAAACGATAATCCACAGCGGTAATGACAGGGAAGCTCCCTGAATTGAGGCTCATATACACCGGGCCATGACGGGAAGCCGCATATTCGGTAATTCGGGCGCAGTCCCTGCCGTCGCAGGGCACGAATATTTCGATAGAGGGGTAACCCCGCATCACGCTGATGTCGTTTACTTCGTGGTGGGTAATACCGTCCGGGCCGTAACTGAAGCCTGAATGCATACCGTTGAGTTTGATGTTTGCGCATGAATAGGCAGCATCAATCTTGATCTGCTCGGCGGAACGGGATATGAGGAAGGGAGCGGCATTCCCGGTAAAGGGAATAAATCCCGCATTGGCAAGCCCTGCCGCGATGCCGACAAGATTCTGTTCGGCAATACCCACATTCACCACCCTGTCGGGAAAACGCTTCATATAGGGCTTTACCTTGCTGGTGCTGACTGAATCGCTTACCACATAGATCGTATTCATGCCCTGTTCGGTCAGAGAGATAAGGGTTTCAATCTGTTTTTCCCGGAGATCGGCCTTGTCCATCATTCCAATTCCTTTAACGCCCGTTCACATTCCTCTTCGGTGGGGATACGGTGATGCCATTCGGGTACATTCTCCATGAAGGAAACTCCCCTCCCCTTGACGGTTTTTGCGATCACCGCATGAGGTTTGCCGCCGCTGTAGTCCAGGCTTTCAAGGAGGCCCGCAATGGCGGCGGCGCCCGTACCGTCGACGCTATGGGTGTCGAAGCCGAAAGCTTCAAGTTTATCCCTCAGGGGCTCAATGCCCATGGTTTCAGCTATGACACTGGTGAGTTGGAGACCGTTATTGTCGATGATCCATACGAGATTCCCCAGCTTGAAATGGGCCGCCGCCATGGCCGCTTCCCAGACGCTGCCCTCCTGTGTCTCACCGTCTCCGGTAAGAGCGAAGACACGGAAAGGCCTGCCCTGTTTTTTCGCTCCCAGGGCCATGCCGCAGGCTACCGAGAGCCCGTGGCCCAATGCCCCGGTACAGACCTCAATACCCGGCACATGGTTAGTCGGATGGGTTGTAAGGGGGCAGCCGGGAGTCAGGTAGGTTTCCAGCCACTCGGCGGGAAAGAAACCTCTTTCAGCCAGCACCGTATAGAGACCCTCGGAGGCGTGGCCCTTGCTCAACACAAAGCGATCCCGGCCCGGGTCGGTCCGGTTTTCGGGCGAAAAACGCAAAATATGGAAGAAAAGGGCCGTAAGGATGTCGGCTTCCGACAGTGAAGCGCCGATATGGCCGCCCTGGGCATGGCTTATCATGTATACAATTTTTCGCCTGATTTCCCGGGCTTTGGCGTTTAATAGTATAGTATCCAAATTTTTCCCTTCATAACGAGATGATAATAGAAAACAAAAGAAATGTAAATTGCCTGTAACGTAAAAAAAACGTAAAAATAACTCTAAAAATAAAAACAATCGAAAGAATTTATTTAATATAATACTTTCTTTTAATTCCAATTCAACTGTCATATCCTATCCTTACGGCAGTTGCAATTCGGGTCGGATTCGGCTAGCAGCCTGTTGCACTTGTAGGTTTTTGCGTCACTTCGTACCGCAAAAACCACGATTAACGGGCTGCTTTGGCAGTTTGCAGAGTAAAAAATCGCCTGTTCGGCGATTTTTGGAGGTTTTACGCGCGAAGCGCAACAAACTGCTAGCATGTTATTGAATAGTGAATTAGCCGGAGGCATCATGTATAAGAGCCGTCATGCGGAAAAACCATAGCCCGCCTTGCCAAAAATTTCGGCGCCGTCCTGGTTACGGGGGCCCGGCAGGTTGGCAAGACAACCCTGCTTAAAGAATTTGGCAAGGGCTTTACTCCGGCCTTACGCTGCGTTACCCTGGACAATCCCTTACCCTGAACGAGGCGGTTTCCGAGGGCAGTGTCTTTTTTAAACAGCACAAGCCGTCGCTCATCATAGACGGGTAATACCGGTCTCGTATTTGTAATCGCATTAGCGGGTCTGCGAAGCCAGCACCGCTTCTATTTGTTCCACGGTATACCCCTGCCGCATAAGATCCAGGATTTTTCGGCCTTTCGCCTCACCTTCCTGGCGGCCTTTTTCCAGACCTTTTGCCAGGCCTTTTGCCAGACCTCTGTTGTACCCGATCTCTTCATGGTAGTCTTCACGGCTCGCCTGATCCATCAGGAATATTTCCCGCTCAATGGCGCGCATCTGAGCCAACTCGTCCTCGCTTACTTCCATCAGCACGTCCACCGCCTCACGTATCGCTCCGCCCTGTTCCGCCGCCATCTTGAATTCCTCCTCCGTCCGGGCCTGGAAAAATCGTCCCCATTGCCATAAAGGCCGCTCTCCGGACGGTATCATATCTGCCGATTGCGGCAGCTTCGACAACTCAAGGACGTTTATCCTCAGCACATCCGAAAATACCGTCCCCGTCCGCTTATTAATAAGACCGTATTCATTATAATATCCTTCATCTTCCGGAACAAGCAGTTCTTCCATAATGATAATACTGACCACCGGCGCAAGTTTCCGGTACTTGGCGCCCCGTTTTGCCTGGCTGACGAGCAGTTTTGCCGGGTAAAACACGAAACGGTTCCGCAGTCCGGCATAAGAGGCGACTTGCACCTCTACATTGATAATAACACCGCTTTTAGTGTGGACTTTGACATCCAGGATGCCGGTCTTGTCGCCGGTATGTTCCCGGTTGAGGTGGGGATCGGCAATGACGAGGCGGTCAAATTCCTCTGTGGGCAGATCGAGGGTGGCTTTGAGGAACGCGGCGAGGATATTGCTGTGCCGTTTATCCCCAAAGATGAGTTTGAACACGAAGTCGTTCAAGGGCGAAAGTATCTTTTGCATACAGACCTCCGTATATATATGGCGTCAATATGCGTAGCGCTTTGATGAGAAGGGAAAATTCGGAAAAAAGAGGAAATTTTACGAAAATTTGGCGCCCGGCGCCACGATCTCGAAAAAATACCCGGTTACCGCCGGGGATCGGGCGGCGACCGGGTAATATCGGTCTCGTATTTGTAATGGAAAGGCCGTGCCCCGGGCAGCAATTGGCAGATAATCACGAAAAAGGCGTATTCCGGCTTGATGGCGGGGACTATATCCAGAAGATGAGCTTGGCTTCGCACGAACGGCACGAACTTTTATTTTGAAAGTATTGATTTTATCTCTCCTTTCAGCATAGTTTGAATGAAACAAGGGTATGATGCATGAAAAGCAGACGAAAAAATGAAGCTTACTCTGTTCCGT
>JAIRNJ010000220.1 GCA_031258115.1 Treponema sp.
AAATTTGTTTTATTCCCAAAGAAAGACTCTTTCTGTCCCTGTACTGTTCCTGGCGGAAGCTTGAGGCCAATCCGGGAAACACTATCTCCCGTAAAACCGGGGTAAACACCGGAGACACGACCGCCGGAATAGCAAACGCAGCAGGCGCCGCATGGAATACTATAGATTCCGGCATCGGCATTACGATACGGTTTTAGATAAATATTGTGTTTTAACTCCCCCTGCCGCAATTCCGTTTTTTCATCGTCCCCTCCCCTTCAATCTCTGCTTTCAGGAAAGGGAGGAGTGTACGATCGGAGGGGGCAAAGTCAAGGCTTTCAATTTCCTCAAGCGCGGCCCAGCGCCATTCGCTGTGTTCCCTGAGGCGGAAATTCCGGGAGAGGAGTTCTATACGGTAGCCTTTAAGGGTGTGTGTCATGCCTCTGTGCTCAAAGCTGCCGCTGCCCACAAAATGTCCCGCTTTGACGGGGACTGAAAACTCTTCGTCAAATTCCCTTGCCAGGGCTTCTTCTTCGCTCTCTCCTTCCTCAACCTTGCCGCCGGGGAACTCCCATTTACCGCCGAGATCGCCTCCCTCAAGACGCCGGGCTATAAAAACCCTGTTTCCCTCCAGAGCCAGGGCCGCTACGGAAATTCCGGTGCACATTAGAGCAAGGGTACCTGGGGGATGAGAAAATGGAAAACTGCGGAAATAAGGGCGGCAATGCCTATCCATTTTTTATTCCTGCCGATGAAGTTCTCCAGCCCTTCCGTCTTCCCGGACTGGAGGGTTGAAGTCCGCCTGTAGTATTCAAAAAGGAGGCTGAAGCCTGCGGCAAGGCCTGCAAGGGCAGGTATAATATCCCCGATGACCGGAACTTCGCCTTGTACCGGCGAAAGGAGTTTCAGAATCCCTGTCAGTGAGGTAAGGACGCCCAGCACCAGACGGAAGGTCTCGCTGCCCAGGGAAAGCTTTTGGCTGTCTTCTATGCTTTCCTCAGTGCTTACCCTGTCGGTACTGAGAAGAAAGCCTGCCGCTCCGTTACAGATAATTGACAGAAAATAAAACTGGATCATCCGTACTCCTTTTTTCTACAATACCCGATTTATTCGCCGCAATCAACGCTAAAATGTATTTTCCGTCTTCCGCCTTTCATCCGGAACAGGAGGATATCAGCCTCAAAGGGTAAGGAAAAAGGGAAGGCTTCTTCTTTTGCGGAACTAAAGTAGATCGTTTGGCTGTAAACGGGTGGAACCGTTTCCCCTCGCCCGGCATCCTCCGCAGGAACCGGAAGGACGTTTTCTCCTCCTGATGGCAGGAGAAAGACGCTTAATTCCACCATGCCCTTATAGGCCCAGCGTTTTTCCCGCAGTTCTTTACGGAGCACGAGAAATGTTTCCCCGTTATGTCTCCGGCTCTCCACAGAAAGACGGTTTCCGCTGAGATACGGGGTATTCCCGAAATTACCAAAAGTTCCCATGGCAATGGTGATGAGGGAAAGAACCACGATCGACCAGAACAGAATCGCCAGGGGTTTTGTCGCGGTAAGAGCCCTGAAAAGTCCCTTCCTCTTTGGAGGAGCTTCGTAAAGTTCCCGCACCCGGGGGGGCGCTTTTTCGAGCCGCTTTTCCCGTGAATAGTAAAAAACCAGTTCTTCGTCTGCAGGCCGCTTTGTCAGTTCATAACCGGCATTGGGCCGCTTTCTTTTCCCTGTCTCATCCCCCATGTGTCCCTCCTGAGGGAAACCTTTGCTCATGTTTGTTCACTCAGCGGCATGTTCCCGGCAGCCATGCCTCCCCGGCAAGGAGGGCGGCGGTTTCGGCAATATCCGAAGGGTCCCCAAAACGCCGGGACCTTGAAGGATGCCTTGAAGAAGCTATGAGTAATGCGGCTGCCGCGGCTGCGCAATCGTAGCCTGAAAAGGCAAAGGCAGTACCACTGCCTCCGGTACCACTGTCTCCGGCAGGAACGCTGTCTCCAACGGCAGAGAGCCGGCCCGCAATGCCCCCGCAGAGCCCTGCCAAAAGGTCTCCGGAACCTCCGGCGCCCAGTACAGGGCTCATACCGTCAATGACGGCAATGCGGCCCCGGGGAGAGGCGATATAGATGACGTGCCCCTTTAGCACAATGGTAATGTTCCGGTCACGGGCAAAAGTTTTGAGTATGGGAATTGGATCTTCGAGAATCTCATCCTTGGGAATGCCTGTGTATGCGGCAAATTCACCGGGATGGGGAGTCAAAACCGCGTTACCGTGGAAAGAGAGTCCCTTTGCCAGATGAATGGCATCCGCATCAATGATCAGGGGAGTGCCCTGCTCCTCCTCTTTCAAGAGGCTTTCCAGGCAGCCGCGGTGTTCATCCGTTTTTCCCCAGCCCGGCCCCAGTACAAAAGCATTGGGGTGAAAGCTTCCCTCCCCGGCCGGCTCTCCTTCGGGGACAACGAGAAGTCCGGCAGGAAGCCGTGAAGCGAGAACCGGGTAGACTTCCCTTGAAGTGACAAGCTTTATGAGCCCGGCGCCTGCCGCCTGAGCGCCCATACTCGCAATGAGGGCGGCGCCTGCCGCCCCCCGGGAACCGGCGTGAATCTCCACAAGTCCCCGCTCATGCTTGTAGGCTGTTTCCTTGACGGGCGGAATCCGGCTCCCGGCCTCTTTCCAGTCCAGGAGTTCCGCGTCCCCATGGCTTTCCATCAGCGGAACCGGGAACACTTCCCCCACGGGTATGATTCTCCCCGCATAAGGCCGGGCCCGGCTCTTATAGAGGCAGAGCTTTGAGGGTTCAACGGCAAGGGTAATGTCAGCCTGAATGACGGGAAAGCCGCTTTTCCACTGATCGCTCAGGCCCGAAGGAACATCTATCGAAACAACAAGTCCCCGGTTTCCCGAAGAAGCGCGGGATTGTATAAAATTATTGACATATCGAAGTAAATTCTCTGAATTTCCCTTGAGCGATCCCTTAATTCCCGTGCCGCCGATCCCGTCGATGATGATTTCCGCGGCACGGATCAGCTCTCCTGCTTCCCTGTTTTCCCCGTTTTCATCCCAGAGATAAAACGCAAGGCCCATTTTTTTAAGACAGCGGAACGCTTCGGCCCTGGGACTCTCTTCATTTTCTTCGGGCAGGCTGCTGAATATCATGACCGGGTTTTCCGCGGCCGCCCGGCCCGCAGTCTTAGCGGCGTCTGCCGCCCTGCCGTAACGAAGGATCAGGGCGCGGAGCATTACCAGAGCATCGGCGGCATTGTTGCCGGAACCTGCCAGCGCCGCGATACGGGGGAAGGGACGGGAAGGCTCGAAGAGGGCCTGATACGCGCAAAGCGCCGCAGGAGTTGCCGCGGCATCTTCCTTATACCTGCGGACCGAAGGGGCGCATGCTTCAATCAGGGCATGGGCGCAGTTCCTGCCCGCGGCCTCCACCAGGGCGAAACTGTTCATAAACCAGAAGCTCCGGGCCTCCCGGTCAATAATTTGGGCTGATTCTCCGCCGGCCAGAATACTCAATGTTCAACACCTCCCATTCGATCCGTGCGCCACCAGACAACTTTGACATTCCATTCATCCACCAGAAGGGCGGAGAGTATGCCCTCCTGGGAAAGACTGAAAGCGTTGAACTGGAGTTCATTACTGTTCACCTGGATGATACCCTGCCGCTGTTCGGAACCGGCATCACTCCCGAGGATCAAAACCGAATAGCCTGTCTCCAGGGGAAGCAGGCAGAAGATCCGGCCGTTTCCGGCTACTCCCAGGAGAGAATAGATCATCCTCAGACTGCTCTTCCTCTCATTTTCCGTATACGAATACTCATAGAAAGGGACTTCGATTGTATCCAGCCAGCCGCCGTCTTCAACGTTCATGATCCATACTCTGGAAGAATCCGCTTCGTTTCCTGTATGTATGCTGGTGGATTCGTCAAAGGTATAACGGTAGTAATCTACCTTGAGATAGAGTTTCCGGGAATCGGGCGCCGCGGCAATACTGTCTACGGAGGGGATAAGTTCAGGCCAGTCGGGAGGAATGGGAACCATTTCGTTTTTCAACTGTACCAGGTAGAGCAAGGTACCGGAAGGACTGAACCAGTAGATATTCCAGCCTGTAGGGAGGCGGCACACCACGGCCAGTTCATCATGAATGGAGGTGTAAAGCCCGATGATCCGGGGAAAAGGACTCCCGCCGATACCTTCCTGTCCCAGGTACTCGATAAAACGCCCGTCTCCGTCAAAATGAAGAATGACACTGTCCAGCAGGGCATTGCTTTCAACATCGACACTGTGCCTCTCGTAGGGCAGCCTGTCTTCGGAATAGATATGCTTCCGGGAATCCACCACAATCCGGCCCGGCATGTTGAGGGGATAGGGGAAGGCCCAGCGGGTTACCCGGCTTGAATCTTCGATGTTGGCCCTCAGCGTCAGGGGGGGCGGGTTGGTCTCTTCATTATAGATCATGAAGAGCAGGTCTCCGTATGAATTGTAACGGACAAGTTTCTGACCATTCCCGTCGGAAATATAGAAGAGGCCGTCCCTCATAAAAAGATCCAGACCCTGAATTCCCCGATCTCCGTCAAGCTGATAGAGGGCTATCTGATCCTCCATGCGGCCTATATCCAGGGAAAAGAGATCTTCCCTGGTAACTTGAGTGGTTTTTTGCCCGCCGCAGGATACTGCAAGTACAGGAAGAATGAAGGCAAAGGCGGAAAATCTCATAAATTTACCTTAAGCAGGGCTTCCCATAGAGTCAATAGCTGCGTCTTCACCTGGCGGCATGTATGCCTGGCATATATGCCCTGGCAGCCTGTTGCACTTGTAGGTTTTTCTCCCTACACCCTGCGGGTTCCGGTCAAAAAACCTTCGATAGACGGGCTGCTTTGGCAGTTTGCAGGGTAAAAAATCGCCTGATCGGC
>JAIRNJ010000226.1 GCA_031258115.1 Treponema sp.
GCCGATACTCCAGAAAAAGAAAAGGCGTTAAGAAATGCTAAAACCGCATGGGAGAAAAATTTGTTTTTTACCGGAAACAACGGAACCGGAAAAACACACCTGGCTATATGCCTGGCAAAAGACGGCGCTGTATATCGCCGGCTACCTGACATTTTCCGCGAAGTTCGGTCATCTTATGATGATGTGTCTTGTTCTGAAAGTAAAGTATTGAATTATTACGGCGATTGTAAACTGTTGATCATTGACGAAATAGGGCGGCAGAAATTCAGCGATTTTGAATTGAATCTGTTTTTTGAAATCATTGACCGCCGCTGGAACAATATGTTGCCTACTACAATTATCACCAATTTGACAGCACATGAGTTTGCGGAACTTTATAGCGTTGCAATACTCGACAGGCTCATGCCGATAGAAGTGAATTTTAATTGGGAGAGCATGAGGAGGGATACATTATGAAACATATTGGAATTTTTATAAATCAGATTGAGAACCCGCCTGAAAAAGATTTATTAAAATACTCATGTGGCTGGGTAGAGGAAGATGGGTCTATCGGATACGAACAGGCGGGAGCAAGGGAAACGTTCAGTATCGGCCAGCCGATGTATTTTGAGAACGGTGAACTTGCGGGATACCTCGCAGTACATCTGCATGAAAATCTTGATTATTTTTTAGAGAACAGAAAAAACCGGTTTCCGGTGGAACGCTGGACGCTTGAATTACGGACACGGAAAAACAAGGTCCGGGAAAGGATATATAGCTACTGGCAAAACGAGGCTACTAAAAAGGAGGCGGTGTGAAAAAGGATTTTATCAAATGGTTTGACAGAATGGAGGACATAGTGTTACGGGCTATGCCGTTGCTATTATTATTGGTGGGAATTGTGCTAATCATCCTTATGATTATCGTATTGATATGCACGGTATTATCTAATAACCCGGAACACGCCGCCCATACGCTCAAGGCATTTTTTGAAAAGCCCCTGCTCCCGGCTCAGCTTCAGCTTTCCGGTTTTGAATTCCTCCCCCACGAACACGGCGATTTTCTTTCCCACCATGCCGGGGGTTATTTCAACGCAGTCCCATCCTACGGTGTCGGGGAACCCTTTCGGCGCTCCGTGGAAAGGCCGGGGGTTATGAATAATAATATCGCCGTTTTTGAGGCGGGAGGTTTCACCGCTCCAGCCCATACCGGCGTTAATGCGGAACCGCCGCTTGTCAGGCGTGAGGCTTGCGAGGTGCGCGCTGATAAGGTCATGTTCCGCCCGTCCCATAGGGTAAGCGTAACAGAGGGAATTGTTAAGGTAAAGGAGGTAACGTCATGAAGTATGTTGTAAAAGTAACAACGGATATTTTTGTTGAGGCAGATTCGCTGGAAGAAGCACATGAATGTCTTATTTTTGATCTTGACGAATTACTTGGCGATAAAACGGACGGCGATATAGTCATCGGGGAACCTATGGAGGTAACGCCATGAAATACAAAGCAGGCGACACGGTACGCATCCGCTCGAAGGAGTGGATAGACGCGCAGGAAAAGAACGCAAATGGGTACATTTTGGGGCCGCCACACGCTAGTTATTATATGTCCGGACCAATGCAGGATTTAGCGAGTAAGACGGCAAAAATTTTTTCAGTGCGATATGACTATTATCGTTTAGACATAGACGAGATAGACGAGACGAATAGTTTTTGGGAAGACTGGATGTTTGACCCGGACTACAAATCCGATGGGCCGCTTACCGCAAAGGACGCTGTTATAGCGATGGTGCGGGACGGGGAGCATTTGTTCGACAGGGATGGTCGGGAATTCTACTGGGATGATGATTCCAGAATATTTATGAATATAACAGATGTCGTTAGGGGTTTCCACAGGGAATATAGAGCCAATGAGTCTAGTTTTCCGCTACCCAATTTGTGCCGCCGCCTGAAAAAGCGCACACGCCCTATGAGCCGCTGGGAAGTGCTGGACTGGGCCAACAGTGAAGCAAGCCGGGGGTGGGTGGTCAGACTTGAAGGCAGTGGTATATGGAACACGCCACAATTTTTTAATTATGATCTGGACTCGTACAGATACCAGCGTGCCCGGTTGCTCCCCGACCTATCCGGGGTAGACAAAAGTACAATACAGGGGTTCGAGGTGGAGGAATAAAATGAACCCTATAGATTTTGGAAAATGCTTTAATGCCGTACTCGATAAGATCGAAGAAGAACATCCTATGCCAGATGTTTTTTACAGGGGTCTTAAAGAGTGTATTCTTGGTTTTCTTCATGGTTGTTTTTCTCATAATGCCATTAAAAGTGTGGCAAAAGTTCTCCCTCGTGAAGTCGCAAACAAAGTGGAGATAGGATCATATTTTTGCTTCGATAAGAACGAAAAGCGGCCATTGATAGTAGGGTTAAAAGATGCGGCTTCGTTTTTTAATATGCTTGCCGAGACGATTAAGCAAATGTATGAAACCGACTGTGGTTTTGAGGTGGAGGAATAATGAATGACAATAACAGCGTGTTCCCGGTTTTTGATTCGACACATGGCGATGCTGATTATTTGTGTACTGGCTCCGGCCTTACGGCTAAACAATACGCCGCCATACACCTAAAAGTCCCCAGGTCAGGAGACCCGGATATTGACGGGATGATCCGGGAGAACCGGAGGGCGGAGTTTGCGGGGCAGGCATTGAGAATCATCATAGATAAAGATATGAAATTCCCAGATTCTTTACAGCATGAAGACTGGATGGAATACGCTTCTACTCGGTCTTTTGAGTTTGCCGATGCGCTGCTTGCGGAATGGGAGACGGAGACGGGGAAGTGAAATTTTTGATCTATGTTTTGTCGAATAATAGAGGAGGCGCACGATGAAAAAAGCGATTGAACTGCTGGAACAGGCTTTAGTAGCTATGGATGAGATGGCTAATTTAATGGCGGG
>JAIRNJ010000282.1 GCA_031258115.1 Treponema sp.
GTTATAGTCGGTAAGGATCTTGAGGTAACCGATGATGGCACCTGTTGTCCGGGAAAGGTTGGTGAGGGATTCGCCTATAACCCGGAGAGCCAGGGGATCGACGCCTATTTTTACCTGCAATGTCATCTCCGCCATAGCTTTGGTGGTGTGTGAGGTACTGTCCGGGCTCATGGCAACCCAGTCTATGTATTTAATCAGGCCGAGAATGCGCCTGATCCGGTCAAGATTGAGGAATTCCACTCCGAACTGATAGAAATTTACCAGAAAGTCAAGCTGGCTGTCGTAGTTCGAGAGCCGCAGACTGAGCTGATCCAGCTTTTCATTTTCCGTAAAACCGCTGTTTTCCGGCACTTCCAGTTCGCTTATTTTGTTTTCGTTTTTGTAGGGATCTTCGTGAATGAGTCCTTTCTTGAGGTACATGGCGTAGAGGGAGGAGAAAGAAGACTGAAAAGTCCGCAGTTCGTCCTTGAGTTTCCCCAATTCGGACTTTTCAAGCCACTCGGCCCGTGCATCGAGTGCATCCTGCAGAGACTTTAGATAATCATTGTTTCCATCCATTTTTTCTATTATATAGGAAAAAGAAAGTATTTACAATCCGGGAGTTTTCCGGGAGTTTTCAGTAACATTTTAAAATAAGTATCTATTCGGGAGGAATACGGCGTTTTCATTGAAGCAAAACGGGGTTTCCGCGCCATATATGTAGTATGAAATCACTACTGTTTTTAACGGCGGTTTTTGCCGGAGCTCTGACCGCGGCGGGATGCGGAGGGGTACTGGATCGGCAGTGGAGGCTTTCCTTTCCGGAAAGTCCTGAATCCTGGTCGGTTTTGCCGGGGGAACCGTCCTGGCACATTGAATGGCTGAGTCCGGATGGTGTCTGGGCGCAGGCGGAAAAGAGGCCGGGGGATGACCCGGCTCTTGATCTGAGCGAAACCTGGTCTGCGCCGGTAATTGCCTGGCCGTATATACCGGGGACTCCCCTGCAGAGGGGAAGTCTGAAGCCCGCGGGCGCCATTCATCCCCATGATGTACAGGGGGGGCATCTGCGCCTGAGCTGGCAGGGCGGGGTAGAGGCTCTCTTGTACCGGGAGATGTCCCGTCAGGAACGGGGAGACACATACCGGGGCCCGCAATATTTTGACTGGCCGCGTTTCCGCAGTCTTTTTGCCGAACCGGATACTGAACCGGATACTGAAGAAGATAGTCAGGATACGCTTCTTGATCAGGAGATCCGCTCGGACCCATGGGATGCGGACTGGAAAAGCGCTGCGGAAAAGATAGTTAAATCCGGTTTCGACAGGCGGCGGATCAAGCTGAAAGAGAAAAAAGAAATTGCCGTTCCGGCTCCCATAGGCCCCTGGTTTTCCGCTTCCCCTTTTGCTCCCGAACTGGCCTTTGGCAAGGGTGATGTTCCGGTTTTCCCGCTTGGCAGGGAGATCGATATATGGTTTTCCGCGGAGGGCATTCTCAAGGCCGATGAGGAAAGCTGGATATTCCTGCCCTGGTAAACTGGATCTTCGTTAGGCTTTTCCGATAATAGAAGTATGCCGCATCTCTTTGCCTTTGTGTTCTGTGTCCTCTTCCTCGGCTGTTCCGGCGGGAAAAACAGTGAGATGGTTCCCGAAGATTCAGGCGGCTTGTACCGGGACGCCCTTCATCCTGATTATATTATCGAGGCCGGAAAGTATCCGCTCTGGTTTGAATTTTCCGCCGGGGGGATTAGGGCCATTTCTTCACCCGGAGAGGCTTCCCTGACGCCTTTTAAGCCCTGGCCTCTGGCCCGCCATGTCCGGGGTGTCTTGAAACACGGCGGGGAACTGACGATGGTTATTAACCGGGAAGGGTTTATTGTTGTTTCTCCGGCGCTGGGTCTCAGTCCTGAACTCTTGCAGGCGGCGGGCTCCCTGTCTAAACCCGCGGAGGCCCTTGCCCTCTACCTCTGTACGGATCCTGCGTTCTGGGGTTCCTACACGACAGCGGCGGCCTTTATGTATCAGGGAAGTCCCGCGGCCCTGCTCTATCGGGATGATTTTTTTGCCGAAAATACCGTTCCTGCCCCCCGGCCGCGTGTATGGACGCCGGATATTGTTTCTCACCGTCCCATCCCTCTGGCTGTCCCCGCGCTGGATGCCCTGTCTCCTTCCGAAGGCTGGGATATTGACGCCATGAGCCGGGGGGACGACGGTTACTGGTACTTCAGGGCGGTGAGGAAACCCGCACTCCGGCCTCTCATTGAGTTTTACAGATCAAAAGATCTGGAGGCCGAAGCGGAGGTTTCTTCCCAGGCTGAGTTCCGGAATTCCTTTACGCACGAAGCCGGAAACGGCACCTCTGATCCCGGTTTGCCGCCTCTCCCTGCCGGCTTTGTCTATACGGCAAAAGGCTTGAGCGGAGGAGTGGTGGTGGCGGCCTGGGAAGAACAGGAAGGTTTCAACATCGGGGCCGCGGGTCTGATGCTGTTTGAACGGTGACGATACAGGGAGGGCAGCCGTTCACCGTGAGCATGTGATGCTGACGATGCGGGGGGTAGGGCGCAACCCTGTGCGCCCGCAGGGGGGCCGGAGTATGAAGGTTTCTCTACGGTTGGAGTTATGGAAAGAGGCCCCCCTTACTTGACTTTTTTCTGGATACATGGCTGGATCAAGTCATGAAAGAAATTCGGCATCACCATCATTTTTACTCATCCCTGCCGGAAAGAGGCGCCGTTTAGGCGTAACACACGGAATATACACCGTGGGCTTCCGGCAAACCGGGAGTTCACGGTTTTTTTTTGGAGTTTTTATGGAAAAATTACGGATACTGATCCCCAAGGGAAGGATTTTCGACGAGGTAGCCCGGCTCTTTGACGATTCGGGATTCCCCATCTCCCTGGCGGATCGAACCTACAGGCCGGTGATTGGGACGGGGACGCAGGCGGACTGGCTGGATGCCAAGATTATGAAGCCCCAGAATGTCGGCGAGCTTCTGGAACTGGGGAGTCACGATGCGGGTTTTACCGGCCTCGACTGGATCAGGGAAAGCGGCGCGGATGTAGAGGAAATTCTTGATCTGGGTTTTGACAGGGTTAGAATCGTTGCCGCGGTTCCGGCTTCTGCCGATGAAAAGACTCTGCGTTCAAAAAAACTGGTGGCCGCCACAGAATATGTGAGGCTTGCGGAGGAATGGCTTGAAGATTCAGGCTACGAGTACCGTATTCTTAGAACCTTCGGCGCAACGGAAGTTTTCCCGCCCGATGACGCCGACATGATCATCGATAATACTTCTTCCGGTCAGACCCTGAAGGACAACGGATTAAGAATCGTAGCGACACTGCTTGAGTCTTCGACGCGTTTTGTGGCTTCCAGGGCGGCGATGCAAAACCCGGAGAAACGGAATCTTATCGGGGAACTGGCAATGCTTTTCCATGCGGTTCTGAACGGCCGTGAAAGGGTGATGCTGGAAATGAATGTGTCCGAAGATAAATTCGGGGAACTGGTGAGCGGTCTTCCCGCCATGCGGAGTCCTACGGTCGCTCCCCTCGCCGGCAATGACGGATACGCGGTGAAGATTGCGGTTAAGAAGGACGAGGTTCCCGGTATTATTCCCGGACTCAAACGGCTGGGCGCCACGGATATTGTTGAGTACGATCTGCGGAAGGTAGTGCCATAAAAAGGCGGCGCCGTAAAATTGAAGAGCTTCTGCATCGGACCGCAGGTTTGCACTAACCGGGTTTTGCAAGAAGCTTGAGGAGCTTGAAATGGGGACAGAAAGCGGTTTGTGCAGAAGCGCTGAAATCAAGCGGACTACAAAGGAAACCGACATCAGGGTAAAGCTGAATCTTGACGGAACAGGGGAAGCGCATCTTGAGTACCCTGTAGGATTCATGTTCCACATGCTGAATACTTTTGCACGCCACGGTCTTTTTGATCTTGAGATAAAGGCTGCGGGGGATCTCTGGGTGGATCAGCATCACCTTGTGGAGGATACGGGAATCGTTTTGGGTCAGTGTTTTAACAAGGCCCTGGGAGACAGGCGGGGGATACGGAGAAACGGCTCCTGTCTTTTCCCCATGGACGAAACCCTGGCGTGCGCCGCGGTTGATATTTCCGGGAGGGCCTGTCTTGTCTTTGACGCGGGGCTTTCCGGCATTCCCCTGGTCTCCACGGAACGATCCTCATTCCAGACCGATACGGTGGAGGATTTCTGGCAGGGTTTTGTGCTTGCATCCGCAGTAACCCTGCACCTTGATATATTGCGCGGCAGAAGCGATCATCATAAAGTAGAAGCCCTCTTCAAGGCTGCAGGCAGGGCTCTGCGGGAAGCCTGCGAGATTGACCAGCGGGCCGCCGGAGATATTCCTTCTACAAAGGGAGTGATTGTGTGAGGAACCTTATCGGGGTGATCGATTACGGCGCGGGAAATCTGGGTTCGGTGATGAACGCGCTGAAACGGCTTTCCCTGGAAGCCCGTTTTGTTAAAGGCCCGGAAGAACTTTTGCCGGGCCCGGGCGGAGACTTTGAACGCATAATCTTTCCGGGGGACGGACACTTTGCAACAGCGATGCTGTCGCTTGAATCTTCAGGTTATGCGGAGGCGATTCGTTCATGGATTTACGCGGACAGGCCCTTTCTGGGGATCTGCATCGGGCTTCAGCTTCTCCTTGATTCTTCCGAAGAGGCTCCTCCGGCGGAGGGCAGGGAAATCCGGGGCCTGGGCATTGTGAAGGGCAGGGTACGGCGTTTTCCCGGCCGCAAGCTGCCCCAGATCGGCTGGAACGAAACCGCCGCTCTTCCTTCTTCAAAACTTTTCAGGGGCCTTAAAAGCAATAGTTTTTTTTACTACATCCATTCCTTTTATGCCGATCCTGAAGACAGGACGCTTGTAAGCGGAGAGGCGGAATACTATCTCCGCTATTGTTCCGCACTGGAAAGGGGAGCGCTCGCCGCCGTTCAGTTTCATCCTGAAAAATCCGGGGCCGCAGGTTTAAGGCTTCTTGCAAACTGGGCGGAGGTTCAGGATGCAGGCTAAACGTATCATTCCCTGTCTTGATGTGGACGAGGGCCGGGTTGTTAAAGGCGTCTGTTTCAGGGGGATACAGGACGCCGGAGACCCGGCGGAACTGGCCCGGCGCTACAACGAAGAAGGCGCCGACGAACTTACCTTTCTTGACATCGGGGCCTCCCATAAAAGCCGGGCCACGCTTCTTGATGTGGTACGGCAGGTAGCCGCCGAAGTTTTTATCCCCCTCTGCGTGGGGGGCGGCATACGTTCCGTGGAGGATATGCGGGAGGCGATGAATGCCGGGGCCGACAAGGTTTCTGTCTGTAGTTCCGCGCTTGCCCGTCCTGAGCTGCTGGGCGAAATGGCCAGGGCCTACGGGAATCAGTGTGTGGTGCTTTCCATGGATGCCAAACGGTCAGGGAGGGACGCCGAAGGCCGTGTCCTCTGGCATGCCTTTTCCCGGGGCGGCAGAATTGATACAGGCAGGGATGCTGTCTTGTGGGCCGTAGAAGCCGTGGAACGGGGAGCCGGTGAAATCCTTCTCAACAGTATTGATGCCGACGGTACCGGCGGGGGTTACGATCTTGAACTTACCAGGAGTATTCTTGAGGCCGTTCCGGTTCCGGTTATTGCCAGCGGAGGAGCCGGGAATCTCGATCAGATTGCACATGTACTGCTGCATACAGGGGATGACGGCGGCGGCACGGGCGCCGACGCTGCCCTGGTAGCGTCTCTGCTGCATTTTGAAAAGACTACCGTTACGGAGATAAAGAAATATGCCGAATCAAAGGGGGTCTGTGTCAGATGGTAATTGCGTCAATCGATATACAGGACGCTAAGGTCGTCCAGCTTAAACATGGTGAGGAACTTGTGCTCCAGCGGGATAATGCCGGCGAGCTGGCGGAAGATTTTAACCGTTATGGCGAAGTCGCCGTCATAGACCTTGACGCCGCCATGGGGAAGTCCTCGAACCTGGATATGATAAAACCTCTGCTCCGCAAGGCGGAATGCAGGGTGGGCGGCGGCATTAAAACTGTTACACAGGCGAAGGAACTGGTGAGCCTGGGTGCAAAGAAGATTATCATCGGTTCAAAGGCATTGAAAAATCCGGAAGGCGGTTTCGGCATAAACAGGACATTTCTTTCCGAACTGGCAAAGTCAATCGGACGGGAGCGGATCATTGTCGCCGTGGACGCCAGGGAAGAAGAAATTGTCGTTGACGGATGGAAAACCCATACCGGTCTGGATCTCCTGCGGACCGCTCAGGAACTCTGCCCCCTGGTGTCGGAACTCCTCTTTACCTGTGTTGACAGGGAAGGAACCATGACGGGTATAAACTTTGAAACGGTAAAGAAGCTGCGCAAGGCCGTGTTCTGCCGTCTTACCGTGGCGGGAGGCGTTTCAAGTCTTGCGGAGATTGAAAACAGCGCCGAAATAGGCTGCGATGTACAGCTTGGCATGGCCCTCTATACCGGAAGAATAAGTCTTGCGGACGCCTTTGCCGTTTCCCTTAACTGGAAAAAGGCGGAAATACTGCCGCTGATTGTATGCTCCTCCGACAGACAGGTGCTCATGACAGGCTTTACGGACAGGGAAGCGGTGGAGGAAACCTTCAGCAGAGGTAATGTGTGCTTTCACTCCAGAACCCGCAACATGCTCTGGATGAAGGGCGAAACTTCCGGGAATGTCCTGCGCCTTAAAAAGATCAGGGCCGACTGCGACAGGGATGCTGTTCTGGTTGTTGCGGAGCCCGCAGGCCCGGTCTGCCATACCGGTTCCTGGTCATGTTTTGAACAGGAACGTTCCTATACATGGCAGTATCTCCAGGAAATAATTGCGGAACGTTTCCGCAATCCCAGGCCAGGCTCCTATACCGCCGCGCTGGATGATGAACTGGTTCGGGAAAAGATTGAAGAGGAAGCAGGGGAAATCTGTACCGCAAAGACTCACGATGAGATTGTATGGGAAGCGGCGGATCTGCTTTATTTTTCCACGGTTCTTATGACAAAGGCCGGGGTCGGTGTAGAAGAAGTGTTGAATGAACTGGACAGAAGGCACAAGGAAAGGTGAGGATTAAAGCGTGAAGAGTGAAGGGGACAGATACTGGAGCCGCCGCATCAGGGACTTGAAGCCATATATTCCCGGGGAACAGCCCAAGGGAGAGAGACTTATCAAGCTTAACACCAACGAGAATCCCTACCCGCCTTCGCCCGGGGTTTCCGAAGCGGTAGAAACACTGCTGCACGCGCACGAGGCCGCAGGCGCGGCGCTCCGCCTCTACCCCGATCCTGACTGTACGGAACTGCGGGAGGCAATTGCGGCGCGTTACGGCGTAAAGCCGGAGGAGGTTTTTTGCGGCAACGGTTCCGATGAGGTGCTTGCCTTTGGCTTTGCCGCTTTTTTTGAATCGAATGAGTCTCCCCTTCTCTTTCCCGATATTACCTACAGTTTCTATCCGGTTTATGCGGATCTCTGGAATATACAGTATAAAACCATCCCCCTGAACGAAAATTTTGAAATCTGCACGGAGGACTATCTCATTCCCTCCGGGGGAGTCGTTTTTCCCAACCCCAATGCGCCGACGGGAATCGCCATTCCCCGGACAGAAATTCTGCGCCTTGCCGAATACCTTAAAGAGCGGAACAGGGTATTGATGGTGGATGAAGCCTATACCGCCTTTGGCCGCGCATCGGGAACTGAAAACGGGGCGGAGTCGCTGGCGTCTTATAGTGTGGAGCAGCCGAACCTGCTTACCGTTCATACCTTCTCAAAGTCCGCATCTCTTGCGGGACTCAGGCTCGGCTTTGCCATTGGCAACGGGGAACTTGTAGAAGCCCTCTGCAGGATACGGGATTCCTTTAACTCATACACCGTGGATCGCCTTGCCCAGGCGGCGGGAAAGGCGGCGGTTTTGGACGCTTCGTATTACGAAGCGATTAACCGCAGGCTCGTCGGGACACGCGGCAGGGTTTCTGTTTCCCTGAAAGACCTTGGTTTCCAGGCGCTGCCTTCCAGCGCCAATTTTGTCTTTGCCCGGCATCCGCGCTTTACAGGAAAAGAGATCTTTGGGAGGCTTAGGGAAAAGGGCATTCTGGTGCGTCACTGGGACAGGGACAGGATACGTGATTTTCTGCGCATCAGCATTGGTACGGATGAAGAAATGGACGTGTTTATTTCCGCATGCAGGGAAATAGCGGCCGCAAAGTAACCGGCTTTGTGGACAGACACGAATTAATTGGAAGCTTTAGCGTATAGGAGGCCCTATGGAGACAATTACCGGCGATGCATTCGATTCCTGCTGGAAGCTTCATGCCTCACGGGGAAGCCGGGAAAACGAAGAGACGGAAGAGACCGTAAGGGAAATTATCGCGGCGGTGCGGGCCGAAGGGGACGGGGCCCTTATCCGTTACGGAAAAAAATTTGACAGAAGTTCTCCCCCGGAGGTCGAAATACCCGGAAAAGTTGCCGGGGAGGCATGGCGGAAACTCTCCCGTGACGAAGCCGATCTTTCTGCCGCCCTGACTCTGGCGGCGGAACACATCCGGCGTTTCTCCGAAGAACAGCGGAGGCAGTTTAAGGATTTTGAGTACTCCATGGGAGAGGGCCTTGTTACAGGCCAGCGCATAGTTCCCCTGTCCAGGGCGGCAATCTATGTGCCTGCCGGCCGTTTCCCCCTCATTTCAACGGTACTCATGGGCCTTATTCCCGCCATGGCCGCCGGAACCGGAGAACTGCTGCTTGTTTCTCCGCCCCTGGAGGACGGCATTCCCGACCGCCGCATCCTGGGCGCCGCGTGGATCGCCCGCAGTGTGTGTAACAGTAAGGCCGTACTCCGCTTTTTCGCCATGGGCGGCGCCCAGGCAATTGCCGCGCTTGCGCTTGGTACGGAAAGCGTTCCCCGCTGTGATATTATCGCGGGGCCGGGAAACAAATATGTGGCGGCCGCCAAACGGCAGCTCTACGGGGAAGTGGGCATAGACTTTGTTGCAGGCCCCACCGATGTACTTATAATCGCAGACAAAAAAACAGCAAGCGCGGAAACCATTGCCGCGGACATGATTGCCCAGGCGGAACACGATGTAGACGCCAGGGCCAGAGCCCTCGTTCCTGACCGGGAAACGGCGGACAGCATCTCCGCGGCCATCGAAAAACGGCTTTCGTTTCTCTCCGCCGCAAATCCGGCGCGGGCCTCTCTGGATGCCGGGGGCCTCATGGTGCTGTACCGGGACCGGGAAGAGGCAATCCGCATTGCCAATACCATTGCCCCCGAACACCTGGAACTTCAGCTTGAAGATCCGGATCAATGGATACCCTCGCTGGTAAATTACGGTTCGCTTTTTATAGGCAGTCTTTCTGCGGAGGCGCTGGGCGATTATTCGGCGGGCGTCAACCATACGCTCCCCACGTCGGGAAGCGCCCGCTTTACCGGAGGCCTTTCCGTGAGGCATTTTCTCAAGACACTCACCAGTCTCCGCTGTGAAAGGGGCAAGACTTTTGAGCTTGCCAGAAAATCTGCGGAAACCATAGCAAAGGCGGAAGGACTTGAAGCCCATGCCCAAAGCGCCGCTCTTAGAAGCGCCGCGCCTTGAAGTGTAGAGCTTTTAAGCGTAGAGCTTTTAAGCGTAGAGCTTTTAAGCTCACTATTGCGGGAGGAGACAGATGGTATTTGTTAAGAGGCAGGATCTGGAAAAAATTTGCTGCGGCATATTTACCGCCCTGGGCATACCGGAGGATGAGGCCCGCTCTTCGGCGGAGATCCTTGTAGCCGCCGATGCCAGGGGAATCCGCAGTCATGGTGTTGCGCGGATCACGCGTTATGCTGAAGGCATCAGGGCCGGGTATATCATGGGAGGAGTAAAACCCCGCCTTCTTCACGAGACGCCGGTTTCCTTTGTCCTTGACGCGGAAGGCGGCATGGGGCTTTCACTCGGCAAGCGTTCCATGGAAAAGGTTATCTCCATGGCGGAGGAACACGGCTTCGGCGCCTGCAGCATCCGTAACTCAAACCACTTCGGCATTGCCGGCTACTATGCGGAGATGGCCGCACGGAAGGACATGATCGGCATCGCCATGACCAATACCGCCGCCCTGGGAGTTCCCACCTTTGCGCGGAAAGCCATGTTCGGCACCAATCCCATCGCCTTTGCGGCGCCCTCCCTCAACGCTAAAATGTTCAGCCTTGACATGGCTACTACCACAGTTACCAGGGGCAAAGTGGAAGTCTACGAACGTGAAAAGAAGCCCCTCCCTCCGGGCTGGGCCGTGGGAACCGGCGGAAGGGCTACCTGCGATCCCGCGGGCCTCCTGGAAGACATGCTCTACCAGCGCGGAGGCGGCCTTCTTCCGCTCGGAGGAGAGGGAGAGCAGTCGGGCGGACACAAGGGCTACGGACTGGCGGTGATGGTAGACATACTTACCGCGCTCTGTTCAGGCGGCCCCTTCGGTGAAAACGTAAGAGATTCGGAATTTACATCCGCCAGGGTTTGCCACTTCTTCATGGCGCTCAGAATCGATCTCTTCCGCCCGCCTGAAGACTTCAAGAAGGACATGAGCCTCATGCTGGAAGCCTTAAGCTCGGTTCCTCCCGCCGAAGGTGCGGAACGGGTATACTATGCCGGACAGAAGGAACAGGAAACCGAAGAGGAAAGCAACAGAAACGGTGTTGCACTTACAGAGCAGGTGTGGAAAACCCTCTGCGACTGCGCCGCCTCCCTGGGACTTAACCTTACACAGTATCCCGTTTGATCTTCTTGGTAGTAGTCATCTCCATGGCCTCCTCGAGGAGCGTTGTCTTTTGGATCTTCTGGTAGGAAAGAAGCCTCATGTTTACCTCGGAGATGATGGCGTCAATACGGTTTTTGATCTCCTCTTGGGAAGGAGCCTCTCCGCCATCCTTTGCCTTAAAGAAATCCGGGCTGGGGTAGATTAGAGCTTCGATACCTTCGGTCTTCATCTTCTTGTCCAGTTCAAAGCCGCGGATAAGAATCTGTTCAATTTCTTCAAAAAGCTGGAATTCATTTTCAATTTCTTCAGGGTAGACATTCTTTCCACCCTCGGTAACGATTACGTTTTTTGCCCTGCCGGTCAGGTAGAGATAATCCTCACTGTCCATATAGCCCACGTCTCCGGTCTTGAGGAAACCGTCTTCCGTAAAGGCGGCGGCAGTCTCTTCATCATTTTCATAGTAACCCTGCATCACCACGGGACCCTTTACAATCACCTCGCCTACCCCCCGCTCATCGGGATTGAGAATCTTCATCTCAATCTGCGGAATCCGCTTGCCCACGCTCGTTTCCTTGTAGGCCTCAATGGGATTAAGGGCGATAATGGGACTCGTTTCGGTAAGACCATAACCCTGCACAAAATCAAGGCCCAACTGGTTGTATTTTTTGAAGACAGAAGGCGCCAGGGGGCCGCCGCCGCAGATACAGATCCTCAGTGTGGTAAGACTCGCCTTGTCCAGAATGAAACCGAACATCTTCTTGCCCGGATTCACCCCGAAGGTCTTCTTTATAAAGCCGGAAAGCCCCATGAGCGCGGTAATAAGGGCGTACACGACGGGCCCCTTTTCCCTGAGCCCCCGGATGATACTTGAAAGCACCTTGTTAAAGAGCATGGGAACGGCGAGAAGCATCGTGATCTTCCCCTGCTTCAGATCCTTCAATATCTGACTGGTAACCATCCGTTTCCCAAAGACCACCTCCGCGCCGGTGGAAATAGTCTCAATCAAAACCGCCAGCATCGTATAGGCATGGTGCAGGGGAAGCAGGGCATAGAACACATCGGTATGGAACACATTCATATTGCCCTGGGCAAGATAACAGTCGCTTACCAGATTTTGGTGAGTAAGCATGACCCCCTTGGGCGTCCCCATGGTACCACTGGTAAAGAGAATCGCCGCAAGATCAGTTTCCTCAGCCTGCTTAATCTCCGCCGGCGGGCCGTCCAGATCGTAAATATAGGTTCCCACTCCTTTTTTGAGCGAGATAATCTGTTCCAGCGCGCCGGGATTCTCCAGGTAGCGCCCATGTTTTTCTTCATCCACAAAAAGCGCCTTCGCATGGGAAGCCTTAAGCAGTACGTCGATCTCTTCGTTTTTGAGCTGATAATCCAGAGGCGCCACCGTAGCCCCCGCAAAGAGAATCCCCATATAGGCCACCGCCCATTCGGGAGCATTCTTCCCGGTAAGCGCTACCTTGTCCCCCTTGCCTATACCCCGGCCGGCCAGCCAGCGGGCAACGGCCTCAATCTTCTGCAGAGCCTCTTTATAGGAAAGACTTATCCTGTCAGGGTCATAGATGGTAAAACAGGGCCGTTCCCCGTAACGGGCCGTCGTTATCCTGAACAATTCGGGCAGAGTAGGCCAGAGACCGGAAAAATACTTCCCCCGGAATTCATCCAGAAAAGCATGATTATTGAAATAGCTGAAATCTTTCATGGTTAACCCCTTGCTAAAGTAATAGCCATCTTTTGGACATCACTCCGCCTGAAAAGTTGCAGCTTATCCGGCAGTGGATGGCAAATTGTCCATAACGCGGGTACTTGACGCAGGGTTCATACCCATTTATTCGGTAATGGCAAGGCGTCCCTTCCCCGTTAACATGGCGATTTCCCATAACGATATAGCAGGGATACCAAAGACTGTTTCAGCGTTCATTGCAGATTGTATTTCCGCCGGAATTCTGTCAGGTTCCAGATTCATCCAGACAAATATGTGGGTGTCGAGGACTATCAATAACCCTTCTTCTTTTGCCTTGTCAACCAATATATCGGGAAGTTCAAGTACAATAGTAGCCATTGACGATACTCCTCTCTTATCAACTATACCGCGGGGGCCGGGAAAAGTAAACGCCGATGCCGGCAAGTTGACGCGCAGGGCTGTGATCCGCCGCATAATTGTCTTCCCCGGAAAAGTTGTTTATTCTTGAAGCTGTTCCAAAGTTCCAATATTGGATGGTGGTGCTTATGCTCTGGCTCGGAATAGACGCCGGTTCTTCTTTTATAAAGGCGGCTCTCCTTGATCCCGCCTCCGGCGCTGTCCGTGAAGGACGGAGCGTCCCGGCGCCGCCTTTCCTTGACAGCGGAAATTCTTTTCCCGCCAGGGCTCCGGACTCCTCTTCTCCCAGGCGGGAAATCTCCGTAGACGCGCTGGCGGAAACCGTAAAAGCCCTCATCGGGCTATATGCGGAAAAATTCCCCATTGAAGGGATCCTGTTCTCCGTACAGATGCACGGCTTTGAGCTTTATTCCCCGTATGACGGCAGGGCCCTGACAAACTACGTTACCTGGCAGGACAGGAGGGCTTTCGGTTCCGGCGGGGGAAGGGCCGCCAAAATCAGAGAAATTGCCGCCGGGGAACTGGGGCGTAACGGGGTGATTCTTAACAACAGCCACAGTCTTTCGCCTTTGCTCCATTTTCTCGAAGAGGAGAAACCCTCAGGGCCCCTGGCCTTTGCTCTCCTTGGGGACGCTGTCGTCAGGCGGCTTACCGGGCAGCGTATCCCCATACATCCCACGGAGGCGGCCTCCACGGGCATGTACGATCTCGAAGGCCGGGACTGGAACCGCCGGCTTTTGGATATTCTTTCACTGGAAAAAATTGAATTTCCCCCCGTGGCGGAAAAACGGGAACCGGCGGCGTATTTCAGGCCGGAAAAGGGGAAGGAAATCCCCGTTTATCTCCCCGTGGGGGATCATCAGGCGGCGATTCTTGGCTCGGGCGCCGGGGTAGGCGGCATGGTCATCAACATCGGCACCGGGGGGCAGATCTGCTGGGTTGACAGGGGTCTTGGTTTTGGGCCCTACGAAACCAGGCCTTTTTTCTCCGGCCTGAGCCTCCGTACCCTGTCGGATCTCCCCTCGGGGCGTTCCCTTTCGGCCCTGGTGGATTTTTTTTGGGACATCGGGGAAAACGTCTTTGATCTTGAAAGGGAAGCCGGCCGGGAATTCTGGGAAAAGATCAACATCCTGGCGGAAAAGGCCCTGGCGGCCGGGGGAAAGCTCCCGGCAATGGACATGAATTTTTTTGACGGGGAAGGCGGCGCCATCCGGGGCATAAGGGCGGACACGCTCGGCGCGGGGAACCTGATCGCCGCCGCGTACACGGCCATGGCGGACGCCGCCTTTGACGGATACAGACGCCTGGAACCGGGCGGCGGCAAACCGGCAAGCCTCATCGCCGCGGGAGGCGTCCTCTCGCGGACGCCGCTGCTCCGGGAAATGATAAGCCGGCGCTTCGGTATGCCGCTCAAGACCCCGCCCCATACGGAAGAGGTCATGTACGGCCTCCTTAAGCTGGGCCGCTGGCACGCAGGCTATACCGAAGATCCTCTTTAAAACACCGCTACAACGGAACCGTCGGACCATTTACCGGTGATATAGTTTTTAACCTTTTCCGAGCGCAGGGCCTTTGAAAGAGCCTGGATGGCCGCATCGTTTTCCCTGCCCTTCTGAACCACCACAATGTTTACATAAGGCGACTGGGCTCCCTCGATGATCAGGGCGTCCCTCGTGGGAACAAGTCCCGCTTCCAGGGCATAATTTCCGTTGATCGCCGCGGCATCCACATCCTCCAGGGAACGGGGAAGCTGGGCGGATTCGAGTTCACGGAATTTGAAGTTTTTGGGGTTGCCGGTAATGTCCTGGGGGGTGGCTTCCAGATCAGCATTATTCCTGAGCGTGATAAGCCCGTTGGCCTGGAGCAGCAGCAGCGCCCGTCCGCCGTTGGTGGGATCATTGGGAATGGCGATGGTAGCCCCCTCGGGAAGATCCGCTATGTTTTTTACCTTGAGCGAAAAAATCCCGAAAGGCTCCACATGGACTCCGAATGCCGAAACCAGCTTCGAGGACCATTCGGCATTACTCCCCAGATAGGGAACATGCTGGAAGAAGTTTGCGTCAAGATCTCCCGCAATAAGAGCCGTGTTTGGAGTCACGTAATCGGTGAATTCCACTACCTTCAGCGTGATCCCCTGGGATGCAAGGTCGTCCTTGATCAGGTTGAGCAGTTCCGCATGGGGCACCGGAGTGGCTCCAACCCTAAGGGTCGAACCCGAATCCTTTTTCCCGGCGGCGGCCAGAGGCTGTAGCAGAAGGAAAACCAGGGCGGCTGCAATTAACAGACTTGCAGTTCTTTTTTTCATATAAATCCTCCTAAGATTTAATTTTGAAGCGCTGCTTCTATTTCCTAGTATTTATATAGATATTATAAAGATTGTTTTTTGTCAAGTGCAATAGTTCAAAAATTGCCGTTTTGGAAAAAAAATGCATGGTGTTTTATTCGCAGGCGGTTCCCGGCTCAACGTTTGGACAGGAGCTTCCGGCTGATCAGGGTACCGGTCAACTGCACCGCCTCCACCAGGGCCAGGATGACGATAACCGCCGCTACCGTTACTTCGGTACGGAACCGGTAGTAGCCGTAACGAATCGCCAGGTCTCCCAGGCCTCCTCCGCCGATAGCGCCTGCCATGGCGGAATATCCGATAAGGTTGATGATCGTCAGGGCAAGACCGGAAACAAGAGCCGGCATGGCCTCGGGGATCAGCACCTTCCTTAGGATCTGGAAATTGGTGGAACCCATGGCCCGCGCGGCAACAAGCACCCCGCTGTCCACCTCGGAGAGGGCCGCCTCCGCGATCCGGGCCACGAAGGGAGCTGCGGCAATGGAAAGGGGAATGATCACCGCAGTTGGCCCGATACTTGTCCTGATGATCAGCCGGGAAAGGGGGATGAGGAGGATCATGAGGATGATGAAAGGCAGAGACCGGAAGAGGTTCACGATCCTGGAAAGTAAATTATAGAGAAAAGTCCGCGGCTCCAGCCCTGCCGGGGACGCGCTGTAGAGGAAGGCCCCCAGCGGAAAACCAAGCAGGCAGGCAAAAAAGGTGGAAACCAGGGTCATGTAGAGCGTTTCCCCCGTGGCCCTGGGAAGCATAACCAGCACCGAATGGATCTTATCCGGCATAGATCAGTTCCTTTGCCGCCGCGGTTTTCGGCCGCTCGAAGATATCCGAGAGACTGCCCCGCTCCACGATGAGACCTTCATCCAGTACGGCAACCTCCTGGCAGATTGCGCGGATCACCTCCATCTGGTGGGTGATCAGTACCACGGTAATCCTGAGCTTTTCGTGAAGTTCCCTGATAAGGGAGAGAATAGAGCGGGTAGTTTGGGGATCCAGGGCGCTGGTAGCCTCGTCGCAGAAGAGCACTTCGGGATTTGCCGCCAGAGCCCTGGCAATGGCCACACGCTGTTTCTGCCCGCCGGAAAGTTCCCGGAGCCGGGCCTTGCGCTTGTCCTGAATCTGTACCAGTTCCAGCAGTTCATCTACCCGCCTGAGTATCTCTTTTTTGGCCAAACCGGCAATTTCCAGAGGATACGCGATATTCCCCGAAACATTTCTGGAACCAAGAAGATTGAAATTCTGAAAGATCATCCCCATTTTTCGTCTCCGGCTGAGCAGTTCCCGGCCCGAAAGCGTATCCACCCGCTCTTCACCGTAGAAAACCATTCCCCTGTCCGGCCTTTCCAGGAGACTCATGATCCGCAGCAGGGTCGATTTCCCCGCGCCGCTTTTCCCGATGACGCCGTAGATGCTTCCCTCAGGCACGGAGAGTTCCAGATCCTGCAGAGCGGTAACGGAGGCGTAGTATTTGGACACTCCCCTGAGGCTAATCATAGACACCACACTATCCCTAAAATACCCTCAAATTCAACCGGTTTCAAAATTCAACGGGGAAACCCTGCGCCCTACCATATTACCTCGTATTCCAGAGGGGATTCCAGCACGAGAAGGTCGAGGAGGGGAATATCGAAGGAGGCGCGGTTTTTGGAGAAGCTGCCGCCCTTGACCGAGCGGAGCGGGCCTGGAAAATCGATGGAGGCTTTAATCCGGCTCCGGCTTATTTCGGCGGCAATATCTTTACCGTAAACCGAAGCGACAAGATCTAGGTATTCGGATGCGGAAACCGTTTCTCCGGTGGCGATGGGGGCCATGAGGACGGAGAGATAGCCGGTAATTTCCGGCGAGACCAGGGAGAGAATGCCGGGTCCCGTGTCCCGGCTCAGACGGATGCCCAGACGGATACCGTCTCCCGCAGGAGCGAGGCTGATAAAGCCCTTTCCCCCGCCGGGAGCCAGGAATTCGGCTATATTGGAGATCTGTACCGGGCCTTCAATGGCTGCCGGCGCCGAATTTTTGAAGGACGCCGAGGCGACACCCGGCGCCTTTGACATGCTTGCGCCGATAAGCGCCCCGTCCAGGATATTCGCCCTCGCCGGGCCTTCCCCCAAAGCGGCCGAAAGCCTGCCGATAAGAGCCTCCATCCGGGGCTGCAGGGCGGCTTTTACCGTAAAATCCCCCGAACCCCCGGCCCTCAGTGTCCCCGAAATGTCTCCTGAACAGGAGGACAAAAGTCCGCCCAGGGCCAAAACCGCCAGCGGCCAAAGGCCGCCTCTCATATGGTTCATAATTTTTTTCATCATATTATCTCCAACTATAAACCAATAAGCGGGCAAAAGGTAGCAGGCGCCGAAACGGCTTTGAGGTTTTACCCGGCCCCGCCATTTTGTCTATTGCCAAAAACCGATCCCGCATATAAAATAAGAAGTAAGAGTGACTTTCCGAAACCAAGCTGGTTTTGCAAGAAGCTCAAGACACTTTCAGAATTTCAGATTTTGGAAGGGGCCCGAATTCAACCACAAATTTATACTTACGGAGAAAATTATGGCAAATTCCACCGCAGGGGAAATTGATTTTCCCAAGGAACTCTCTTCATTTATTGATGAATGGAAAATAAAGCCCGGAAGCCTTATCATGATCCTGCACAAGACTCAGGAGGTTTTCGGGTTTATTTCCCGGCCTGCAGCCGAGAAGCTCTCCCGGCTCACCGGTATTCCCCTGGCGCGGATCTACGGGGTCATTACATTTTACCACTTCTTCAAGACCACCAAACCCGGAAAGCATAAGATCTCCGTGTGTCTTGGTACTGCCTGCTACCTCAAGGGAGGAGCCGATCTCATTGAAGAGGCCCGGTCTCTCCTCGGTATTGCCGAAGATCAGGTTACCGAAGACGGTCAATTCTCCATTGATCCGGTTCGCTGTGTCGGCTGCTGCGGCCTTGCGCCGGTGCTGACGGTAGGAAACGATACCTATGGTAAGCTTACCAAAGATATGCTTCCCGGGATCATCGCCAAATACCAGAATGATTAAGTTCGTGTGCAGGAGATTTTGCAAGAGCTTGTCCATCGGGCCGAAGGTCCGCAGTAACCTGAGTTTTGAACAAGCTCATTTCAAAGCCCGTTTGGGGTTTTGAAATGCACTTTACCTTAACGGATCTGGTGACCGACATTACCCAGAACGGGGCAGAGTCGGGAGCAACGCAGGTGGAACTGGAAATCAGGGAAAGCCCTGGGGAATTCCGCTTTAGCGTAAAAGATAACGGTAAGGGAATGACCGAAGAGGAGATGAAGCGGGCGCAGGATCCTTTTATTACCGACGGGATAAAGCATCCGCACCGGAAGGTGGGTCTGGGTATCCCTTTTTTGATTCAGACTGCGGAGCAAAGCGGAGGCGGCTGGGATATTCAAAGTCAGAAAGGGCAGGGGACGATGGTGAGCGCCTGGTTTGATCCGGGCAACGTGGATACGCCTCCCCTGGGGGATATTCCCGGCATGTTCAGAACCGTCCTGCTTTTTTCGGGCCCCGGCGAATTTATTATCCGGCGGCAGAGGCAGGGCGCGGAAGGGGAGGAATTGGAATACGAAGTCAAAAAGTCTGAATTAGCGGCGGCCTTGGGGGATCTTGAGGATACTCAATCCCTCATACTGCTGAATCAATATCTGAGATCGCTGGAAGAAGATGAATGACGAAAGGACTGTCCTGAAAGTTGAGAAATTATAAAACTGAGGAGTTGAAAAAATGGGTATGACACTAGAGGAGTTGAGGAAGCTCCGGGAATCGAAAAAAACGGATCTCCAGAGACGGGATGCGGAAGGAAAGGAAATCCAGGTAATTGTCGGCATGGGAACCTGCGGGATCGCCGCCGGCGCCAAGGTAACCCTGGACGCCTTTATCAATGTCCTGGATGAAAAGAAGCTGGTGGACAGCGTACTGGTTCGTCAGACCGGCTGTATGGGGCTCTGTCATTCCGAACCCACGGTTGAGGTCATTTCTCCCGGAATGCCCAATGTGATCTACGGCAATGTAAATGCTGAAGTAGCCAGGGAAATTGTACAGAAGCATATTTTGGGCCATGAATTACTGGATAATCATATCCTTAACAGGCCTGCAGCCGACATCATGAAATAGGAGAAAATCATGGCCTTTAACCACTTCATCCTCTGCTGCGGAGGAACTGCCTGCGAATCCAACAAGGGAGACGAAATTTACAACTGTCTTCTTGAGGAAGCGGATAAGCAGAATGTCAAGCAGGAGGTTCAGATCGTCAAGACCGGCTGCTTCGGTTTTTGCGAGCAGGGCCCCATCGTCAAGGTACTTCCGGAAGAATCCTTCTATGTTGGAGTAAAACCCGAAGACGCCCGCGAGATCATCGCCGAACAGATCATCAAAGGCCGGGAAGTTCCCCGGCTCCTCTACAAGGAAGACACTGCGAAAAACAAGGGAACCGCCATGAGTATGACGCAG
>JAIRNJ010000028.1 GCA_031258115.1 Treponema sp.
GGGTATTAAACCCCTCAACACGAATAAAAAAAGGGCCCGAAGGCCCTAAACCACTGTTTTACTCTTCCTCAAGGCCCAGATCCTCGTCTTGGGAAGTTTGTTCCTCTTCATCTCCGACAACGGCTGCCTCGCCGGCATGGCTGGCTTTTGGGATCAGCTTTGCCGCAGCATGGCGGGGCCGGCGGTAATTGCGGCCTACATAGGATACCAGAAAGAAATAAAGTATTACCACTACTGTTACGGCAAGTACCTGCCAGGAGGTAATAACCTGAAGCAGCATATCTCGCAGTTCTTTAGAGAACATACCTTATTATCGGCACGTTTGGGGTATTCATGAACGTTTTTTCCTTCAGTCTTACTATTAAATATGGAAAAGGGCTATGCATACCCATCTATATGGCGTATCATTAAAAAAAACACACCACATATACTGTAGGAAAGAGGACAGCATGAAATTCAAGCGTTTGTTCACGGATCCGGGAAAGGGGCCCTATGACGGTATTGTCTTTGAAAAAAGGAAGAGTGAAATCCGGAATCCTGACGGAAAAGCGATATTTTTGGAGGAGACTGTCATTGTCCCCTCTTTCTGGAGTCAGATAGCTACCGATATTATTGCCCAAAAGTACTTCCGCAAGGCCGGAGTGCCTTCGGATAAGGTTTATGAATGGGAAAAATGGCTTCCCCATGCTCCGGAAATTCATATTTCTCTCCCGGAAGACGGGGCGGAGCACGATTGCCGTCAGGTTTTTCATCGTTTGGCCTTTACCTGGATGGATTGGGGCAGAAAAAACGGGTATTTTGACAGCGAGGAGGACGAAAAAGCCTTCTATGATGAGACTTGCAACATGCTTGCCTGCCAGATTGCCGCGCCCAACAGTCCTCAATGGTTCAACACGGGGCTCTATTCGGTCTACGGCATCGACGGGCCCGCCCAGGGTCACTACTACTTCGATACGGAAAAAGGGGAAGCGGTAAAGTCCGGCTCAGCCTACAAACGCCCCCAGCCTCATGCCTGCTTCATTCTATCCATCGAAGATGACCTGGTGAACGAAGGGGGCATCATGGATCTGGTAACCAGGGAGGCCCGGCTCTTCAAGTACGGCTCCGGAACCGGTTCCAACTTCTCCAAGATCCGGGCCGCAAATGAAAAACTTTCAGGAGGCGGGGTTTCTTCCGGGCTCCTTTCCTTCCTCAAGATCGGCGACCGTTCCGCCGGCGCGGTCAAAAGCGGCGGTACTACCCGGCGGGCTGCCAAGATGGTTACGCTGGACGTGGATCACCCGGATGTGGAAAAGTATATCGCATGGAAAGCCGGGGAAGAACACAAGGTTGCCTCCATGGTTACCGGTTCCGGGATCGTAAAAAAGCATCTTGAATCAATCAAGAGGGCCCTTGCCGGCTTCCGGGGGCTGGAAACGGATAAATTCAATGCGGAAAAGAACCATGAACTTGCCGCCGGCCTGCGTCAGGCTCTCAATGACAAGATTCCTTCCGCCTATCTCTACCAGCTTCTGCGCCGTCTGGAACAGGGCGATGATGAGGTTGATCCCCAGGTTTTCTCTACCTCCTGGGATGATGAAGCCTACAATACCGTGTCGGGCCAGAGTTCCAACAACAGTCTCCGGGTAAGCGATGAATTTATGCGGGCGGTTCAGGAAGATGAAGCCTGGAAACTGGTAAGCCGGGTATCGGGCAAGGAGTTTAAAACCGTCAAGGCCGGTAAAATCTGGTCGGATATTGCCCGTTCAAGCTGGCAGTGCGCCGATCCCGGCCTTCAGTATCATACTACCATCAATGACTGGCATACCTGCCCTGCCGGAGGAGAAATACGGGCCAGCAATCCCTGTTCGGAGTATATGTTTCTCGATGATACGGCCTGTAATCTCTCTTCAATCAATCTGGTCAATTTTTACGATGGACAAAACCGCCGTTTCAATGTAGACGGTTACATTCATGCCATTCAGATCTGGACTACGATTCTGGAAATCTCCGTGGTTATGGCCCAGTTTCCCTCAAAAAAAATTGCGGAGCTTTCCTATCAATACCGGACTCTGGGTCTGGGCTATGCCAACCTGGGGAGTCTCCTCATGCTGATGGGTCTGGCATACGATTCCCCCGAGGGCAGGGCGGTTGCCGGCGCTCTCTCAAGCCTCCTCAGCGGAGAAGCCTATTCCCAAAGCGCCGTAATGGCCGGGAGTCTCGGGCCTTTTGTTTGTTTTGCCGAAAACAGGGATGCCATGCTCCGGGTAATCCGGAACCACCGCCGGGCAGCCAATAACGCTCCCGCTTCGGAATATGAAGGGCTCCATACCGCTCCCAAGGGCATCGATCCTTCAGCCTGTCCCTCCTACCTTCTGGAGGTCGCCAAAGTTTCCTGGGACAGGGCGCTTCAGTTGGGGCAGGAGTACGGTTTCCGGAATGCCCAGGTAAGCGCAATCGCGCCCACGGGAACCATCGGACTCCTCATGGACTGCGATACTACGGGGGTAGAACCGGATTTTGCCCTGGTCAAATTCAAGAAACTTGCCGGCGGCGGTTACTTCAAGATTATCAACCAGTCCGTGCCTCCTGCCCTGGAGTCTCTGGGCTACAAACAGGATGAAATCGACAGAATCGTTGCCTATGCAACGGGCCGGAAAACCCTGAACGGAGCCCCCGGCGTCAATACGGAGAATCTTGCCGCAAAAGGTTTCAGCCCCGGGACGCTGGCCGCTCTGGAAGAGGCGATAAAAACAAGCCTCAATCTTGAAGGTGTGTTTAATGCCTGGATTCTTGGTAAGGATTTTGTTGAAAAGAACCTCAGGGTGCCGGAATCAACCTGGAGTCTCCCCGGTTTTAGTCTCCTCAAGCATCTGGGTTTCAGCCAGGAAGATATTGATGAGGCGGAACTGTATGCCTGTGGAACCATGGGTCTTGAAGGGGCTCCCGGCCTCAAGAAGGAACACTATCCGGTCTTTGATACCGCTACTCCTTCGGGGAAAAACGGCACGCGTTCCATCTCCTGGCAGGCCCATATCGGCATGATGGCCGCGGTACAGCCCTTCATCTCCGGGGCTATTTCAAAGACGATCAACATGCCCAATTCGGCGGACTATGAAGATGTAAAAGGCGCCTACATGCTCTCATGGAAGAGCGCTCTCAAGGCGGTAGCCCTGTACCGGGACGGCTCCAAACTCTCCCAACCCCTCTCCAGTTTCGCTCCCGGTACGGATCCTCTGGCGGACACGATCGTCGCTCTGGAGCAGGGTACATTCAGGAATCCTGTCCCTATAGCGGATCGGGCTGCCCCCCGGAATCAGCGGAAGGGGCTTCCCAACCGCAGGGCCGGTTATACCCAGAAGGCAAAGATCGGCGGACATTCCATCTTTATCCGTACCGGCGAATACGACGACGGTACCCTGGGGGAGATATTCCTCGACATGCACAAGGAAGGCGCCGCTTTCCGGAGCCTTCTCAATAGTTTTGCCATTGCCGTTTCCCTGGGACTTCAATACGGGGTGCCTCTGGAGGAATATGTTGATGCCTTTACCTTCAGCCGTTTCGAGCCCAACGGCATCGTTCAGGGCCACGACTATGTGAAGATGGCGACCAGCGTTATCGACTACATCTTCAGGGATCTTGCAATCAGCTACCTTAAGCGCAGCGATCTGGGACAGATAAAGCCCGACGATCTTCTGGCTACCGGAACAAAAAACGATTCCGCGTCCCAGCAGGGGAACTCTTCCGGAGACCGGGGCCAGGATGAAAAGAACCGCTCAGGCCGGGAGAAGACCAGCGCCGGTTTCAAGCCCATGGGAATTCGGGTGGTCCGGACCGCGACAACCAGTTCTTCCGTAAAGCCGGAACCATCCGGCGCCGCGCCGGGCGCCCCTCCCCTCCAGCCCGCTTCCCGCAATGCCGGGGCTGCTCCCCCGCAGAACGATGCCGTCAAAATTGCCGAGGCGAGGATCAAGGGTTACGAAGGCGATCCCTGCCCCAACTGCGGTTCCCTCACCCTGGTACGCAACGGCACCTGCATGAAATGCGATACCTGTGGAGGGACAACAGGCTGCAGTTGAATTTGGATGCAGGTATCGCACGTTATGCGACATGGGGGCTAAAATGGTTGATAAATAATAGAATATAAAATTCACTGAAAAAGAGTTGACATAAACGGAAAAATAGTTAATATTGTTGAAACAATGGAGGGAGTTAAATGAGTAAAT
>JAIRNJ010000035.1 GCA_031258115.1 Treponema sp.
CACCCGGTATCTCCCACAGATGATCCACACCTCACGGCCCGCCTTCAAGCTGGGTTCCGGTGCGGCGTCCCTTTTGCTGCGGAACATCAGCGCCGAAGGGAAAACGGAACGGAAGGAAACCATCCTGCTGGACGATAACATTCTCAATACCGGGATCACCATACCCCGCTATGACCCGGCAAAGAAAGAGAAGTCCCGGAGAATTCCCGAACTCCGTATCCTGATGCTGGACAGTTCCTTTGCGTCCGGCGCCATGGAGATACTTGCCAGGAAATTCCACAACGACCACGGCGTTGCCCTGACAATCGAAAAAGAGACGCAGAACCGGCTGTTTAACCGGATAATAGAAGATTCCGAATTCGATAAATCCCGCTACGATATCTACATGCTTGATATTCCCTGGCTCAATTTCCTTGCGCAGAATACCTGTCTGGAAGATATAAGCGATTTTATCAGAGCCAATAAAAATAATTTTAATTCGGTTTTAAAGGAAGTACTCGATAATTCCCTGTATCAGAACCGCTATTACAGCATCCCTTTTGCAGGGGGGGCGCAGTTAATGTTTTATCGTATAGATCTCTTTGAAGATCCAATCATATCGAAAGATTATTTCAATATCCATAAAACCAAACTGAGGCCCCCCAGAACCTGGGCGGAATTCAACGCCGTTTCCCGCTTCTTTACCCGGCGCTTCAATCCGTCCTCGCCGGTGGAATTCGGTACAAGCTGTGCGGGAATAATCGCGGAAGAACTGTGTCCGGAAATTTACACCCGTATCTGGGGTTTCGGCGGCCGCTTCTTCGGCAGGAACAACCTTCCCCAATTCCATTCGGAGAGCAATATCCGGGCCTTTGAAAACTTTATGGAACTTCAGAACTATACTCCGGGCCCGATTCTCTCCACAAAGAGCATGGATAGCGTCAAGGATTTCTACAGCGGAAAAACCGCCATGTTAATTACCTACACCGAATATGCGTCGAAAATAATGGACGCCATCAACCGGAACATCTTCGGCAAGCTGGGCTTTACCTTTGTACCGGGCATGGCGCCGATTTCGGTGGGCTGGAATCTGGGGATCAATATTTTTTCAAAGAAAACTGAAATAGCTTTCCAGTTTTTCAAATGGCTCTACCGGAAGGATGTAAATTATTACCTTACGATTCTGGACGGTCAGTCAACTTCGATTTATCCTTTCCGGAACAACGAACTATTGAAGCTCTACCCCTGGATGCAGATCACCCTCGACAATCTCAAATATGCCCGGAAACGAAACCCCCACACCAAAAATTCCATCGTCATTCCCTGGAACAAAATTGAAGACATCATCTACCTGAATACCGGATGCATGTTTGAAGGGAAACCGGTAGAGGACTGTTTAAAAGCCATTGACGAAGAGATTACCGGTCTTATGGATGTTTACGGTCACTTTTACCGGGACTAATGTATAAGATGGGCTTGTTCCAAAATCCGGCAGGGGCACAATTTTGGGCCCTGCTTAAGATTATGGCGCTTATTACGGTATAGTATATGTATGGAATCGATCATTTTAGCTTCCGGTTCTCTTCGAAGACAGGAGTATTTCAAGCTTTTGGGCCTGCCCTTCAGCGTCATGCCTCCTCTGATTGACGAGGATCTCAATCAGCACCTGCCGCCCCGGCAACTGACCGAGGAACTGGCAATAAAAAAAGTCCAAAAAATTGCCGGACTCATGAAGGGAATCACACCTCACTGGATCTGCGGCGCAGACACTATCATCTCGGCAGACGGAGACATTTTCGGCAAGCCGAAAGACAGGGACGATGCCAAAAGGATGCTCACCCGGCTCCAGGGGCGGGAACACGAGGTTATCACCGGAATAGCCCTCTATAACGGCCGTAAACAGTCGGTGGATTGCCGTTCCGTAGTGAGTACTGTTACCTTTGTCCCGGCAGCGGAAGCGGAGATTGAGTGGTATCTCAATACCGGAGAATGGCAGGGCGCCGCGGGAGCCTACAAGATACAGGGATTGGCGGCCTGCTTCATTGCGGGGATAAAGGGCTCCCCCAGCGCCATTGCGGGCTTGCCAATGCACGAATTTTATGTCATGCTAAAGGAAAATGGATACGACTATGGCGGTTAATCTGCTTTAGGGGTATTTCCTTATACGGTAAAGAGACTTAAGCTTTCGGCTTTTGTTTTTACCGATTTTCCGCCGGTTAGGCTGCTTGAGCGGCCGAAAACCGGTGAGATACAGGGAAGGTGGGGTTTTTCAGGGCGAAAAACTCCGTGAGGAGGATGCTTTGGCAGTAGTCACTATGAAAAGCCTGCTGGAATCGGGGGTTCACTTCGGCCATCAGGTAAAACGCTGGGATCCGCGGATGAAGAAATACATCTTTGCGGAACGGAATGGGATCCACATTATCGATCTCCAGAAAACAATCCAGGCAATCAAGGATGCCTACGATGCGGTACGCAAAACCGTAGCCGCGGGCAAAACGGTGCTTTTTGTAGGTACCAAAAAACAGGCCCAGCAGGCTATCCAGAAGGAAGCGGAACGCTGCGGCATGTTCTATGTGAACAATCGCTGGCTGGGCGGCATGCTCACCAACTTCGTCACCATCAAAAAATCCCTGCTCCGTCTCAAGAAACTTGAAAAAATGGAAGTGGACGGTACCTTCGAAAATCTCACAAAGAAGGAAATTGCCACTTTGGGCAAGGAACGGATCAAGCTCCAGAAGAACCTGGGGGGCATCAAGGAGATGAAGGATCTTCCGGGAATTCTCTTCATCATCGATACCAGAAAAGAGGCTATTGCCGTGGCCGAAGCCCAGCGCATAGGGATTCCCATTGTGGCGGTGGTGGATACCAACTGCAACCCCGAAGGCATAGATTATCCGATCCCCGGAAACGATGATGCGATCCGGGCAATTACCCTCTTTACCCAGATTGTCGCCAATGCGGTGGTAGAGGCGGATAACGAGGTGGGGCTCAAGATCATTGAGACTCTTGGGGACGAAGACGAGGAAATGGAAAATGTCATAACCGACATATCGATAAAGGAAGAGGATCGGGAAGTTGATATTGAATCTTATGCCACCGAAGAAAGTTCCGCAGCTAAAGCGGAAGTGCCGGGAACCCCAAGTGAAGAGGAAGATGAACTGCCGGTGGATGTCGACAAGGTTTACGGCGAGGAATGATAAAACCAAATACAAGGAGCGATCGTTAAATGGCTGAGATTAGCGCTGCGGATGTAAAAAAACTCCGGGAAAAAACCGGAGCAGGAATGATGGAATGCAAGAACGCACTGGTTTCCTGTGAGGGAAATTTTGAAAAAGCGGAAAAACTTCTGAAGGAAAAGGGCCTGGCCGCAATAGGCAAACGGGCCGACAGGGCCACCAATGAAGGCAAGGTCACCATCAAGATCAGGGGAGATACCGCCGTTCTTGTGGAACTGGCAAGTGAAACCGACTTTGTGGCCCGGAATCCCGAATTCATTGCCCTGGGTGAGGCGATTGCCACAGCGGCTCTGGATAAGGGCCTCAGCGAACCCACCGATGAACTCAAGGCCATGGTTACCGATCTTGCAACCAAGATCCGGGAAAACATGAGCTTCAAACGGATAAAAACCATTAAAGCCGGCCCCAACGAATACCTCAGCTCCTACAACCACAATGACGGTAACATCGGTGTCGTGGTAAAGGCAGGGGCCGAAAAACCGGGAGTTTTTGACAGCCAGGAGGTAAAGGATTTTGTATTTACCCTTGCCCTTCACATTGCCGCATTCAATCCTCTTGCGCTGGATCAGTCGAAGATCGATCCGGCTTACATCAGGGAACAGGAAGAGATCTTTGCCAAACAGATGGAGAAGGATGAAAAGAACAAAGGTAAACCTGCAAATATTCTGGAGAATATCCTCAAGGGCAAGGTTAAAAAGCACCTTCAGGATATCTGTCTTCTCGATCAGGACTATGTAAAGGATCCCTCGATAAAGGTTTCCCAGGCCCTTGACGGCTTCAACAAGAAAACCGGGGCCGGTATTTCGGTTAAAGAGTATGTGTATTTCAGGGTAGGTGAATGAGTACTGTAATTACCGATGCCGAAGAGAGAATGAAGAAGTCACTGGCAAGTCTCAAAGACGGTTTTTCCGCCATCAGAACCGGCCGGGCTTCGGCAGCCCTCTTCGACAAGATCAGGGTGGACTATTATGGGGAGAAATCCCCTCTTAGCCAGGTGGCCAATATTTCCATCCCCGAGGCAAGGCTTGTAGTGATCCAGCCCTGGGACAAGGCTTTAATCGGGGAAATCGAAAAGGCTATCCGTTCTTCCGAACTCTCCCTTAATCCTTCCAACGACGGCAAGGTTATCCGGATCTCCATCCCTCCTCTTACCGAGGAACGGCGGGGGGAACTGGTAAAGCTGGCAAAGAATCAGGCGGAGCAGAGCCGGGTTGCCCTGCGAAATATCCGCCGGGACGGAAATGAAGAACTCAAGAGTCTCCAGAAAAAAGGAGAATTAACCGAAGACGGAGAGAAGCAGGCCGAAACGGAACTGCAAAAACTGACGGATAACTACATCGCCAAGATTAATCAGGCCCTGGCGGAAAAAGAGAAGGAAATCACGGAGAACTAGGAGTGAAACGAGAGAAGAGTTGTGCATACTACCCAAAGGCCTGTCGTAATGCCGGATGAAAATTCTTCCCGGTCTTCACTTCTCTCTTTGCCTCTGCATGTGGGAATCATCATGGACGGGAACGGCCGCTGGGCTCAGGAGCGGGGGCAGATTCGTACCCAGGGCCACCTTGAAGGGCTCAAGACTGCCAAGGCGATGGTCAAGGCGGCGAGCGATCTGGGGATACGCTACCTCACCCTCTTTACCTTTTCTACGGAAAACTGGAAACGTACCGCAGATGAAGTCGGCTTCATCATGGGCCTTGTTATAAAGTATCTCAAGGCGGAATATGATTTTGCACGGGAAAACCGCATCAGGGTGCGTCATGCCGGAGAGATGGCGGGCCTGCCTGAGGATGTACGGAAAGATCTTCAGGAAACCTGCGAAGCCACGGCGAATTTTACCGGTATGCAGGTAATTTTGGCCCTCAACTACGGCGGCAGAGATGAAATAATCCGGGCCTTCCGCCGTTTTGCCCTCCGCACTTTCCGGGAACCGGACATTGATGCGGAAAAATTTCTTGCTTCCCTTACCGAAACAGCGTTCCGGGAATGTCTCGATAATCCCGATATTCCCGATCCGGATCTCATCATCCGGACTGCGGGCGAATTCAGAATCAGCAACTTCCTGCTCTGGGAGGCGGCATACACGGAGTACTATATCTCTCAAAAATACTGGCCCGACTGGACGAAAGAAGATCTTGAAGAAGCAATAGAAGTCTTCCTGAAACGGGATCGCCGTTTTGGGGGACTAAAGAGCCTGAGCGGAGAGACTGTCCATGAGTAAACTGGTACAGCGCTTTGTTGTTTTTGCAATCGGACTTCCCCTTATCGTGTTCATTGTGATCTTTCTTCCCCAGCGTTACCATCTTTTCCTCAACATCCTGGTTATTATATTCAGCGGCCTGGGAGCCATAGAGTTTTCGGATATTCTGCGGAAGAAAGGCTTCCCCGTCAGACTGCCCGAGGCGGCTCTTCTGGGCATGGTGTGTCCCGTTGCAGAGACACTGACCGTCAGTTTCGCAGTAACCAACCGTATCATTTCCGCTGTCTTCATATTTTCTGCAAGCTGTATATTGGTTTCCCTTATCTTCTCCAGGAAAGACCGTCTCCAGGATGTGGTAAACCGGGCCGTATGCGGTTTTTCATTGATCATATATCCGGGACTCTTCATGTCCTGGATCGTCCGCATGGCCCACTGGGAAAATGCCTATTATATTATTCTTTTCTTTCTGCTGATAGTAATGGCAAACGATTCCGCGGCCTGGGCATTCGGAATGCTCTTCGGCAAGGGGAACCGGGGGCTTATCCCCGCCAGTCCAAACAAGAGCATTGCCGGTTTCATCGGGGGCTTTATTGCCTCGGTTCTGGTAAGCATGGGGGCAAGTCTCTTCCTGAAAGAGGCTTTCCAGCCGAAGATCCTCTCCCC
>JAIRNJ010000040.1 GCA_031258115.1 Treponema sp.
GGGGTACTGGATAGAAAAACTCAGGCTGAAGGGCCATACCGAAGGAGGCTGGTACAGGGAAGTCTGGAAGGGGGGCCTGGAAATTCCCGCCGCCGCCCTGCCTGCGTCTTACGGGGGCAGCCGTCCCGCTTCAAGCCTCATCTACTACCTCCTCCGGGATAAAGAAACATCCGCATGGCACAAACTGAGATCCGCGGAGATCTGGACATGGCATGCCGGCGGCGTTCTGGAGCAGAGTCTGGGGGGCGGCGGGGAAAGCCCTGCGGAGACTTCCGTGCAGTTAATCGGGTCAAATCCCGGGGCCGGGGAGAGTTTTCACGCGGTTATCCCTCCGGATACCTGGCAGACCACAAGGATTCTGAAGGGGGACTTTGTCCTTGTTTCCTGTATCGTGTCTCCGGCCTTCAGCCCGGAAGATTTCTCTTTCCCCCCTGAATGAGTTGCAGATGGTTATTGATGAGTTTTCCCTAAAAGGCAGAATTGCCGCGGTTACCGGAGCGAACAAGGGCCTGGGCCTCTCCATGGCTCTTGCCCTGGCGGAGGCGGGCGCGGATATCGCCGCCCTTACCCGTAAAGCCGCGCCGGAACTGGAAGAAGGCGTCCTCTCCCTGGGGAGGCGCTATAAGCGGATAGAGGCCCGGCTTTCCATGCCCGAAACCATGGAGGCGCTTGCGGAAAAGACTCTGGCGGCCTTTGGCCGCATCGACATACTGGTAAACAATGCCGGGATCACCCCGGTACATCCTGCGGAGGAGTATCCCAGGGAGGATCTCGACCGGGTCTTCGACGTGAATGTAAAGTCCCTCTATCTCCTCTGCCAGGGCATAGGCAGGGACATGATAAGGCGCCGTTACGGGAAGATCATCAATATCTGCTCGATTCAGTCTTACCTGGGCGGTACAAATGTGAGCGCCTATGCGGCAAGCAAACATGCCGTTGCGGGGATCACCAGGGCGCTTGCCAACGAATGGGGCCGCTACGGGATAAACGTCAACGGCATAGCTCCCGGATTCATGACGACGGACAATACCGCCCTGCTCCGCAGCCGCCCGGGCGTCACGGAGGCGCTTGCGGAAAAAGTTCCCCTGAAACGCTGGGGAAGCGGCGAAGATCTCAGGGGCCCCGTTGTGTTTCTTGCCTCGGAATCTTCCCGTTTTGTCAACGGTCATCTGCTCATAGTAGACGGCGGCTATATCAATGACTGATTGCAAAAAATAGCCTTCAATGTATAATTACTAAGAACAGATTTCTTTTTATTAGGAGGACTAATATGAAAAAATTAGGGATGGCAGGGGCGCTTGCGCTCATTGCACTGCTTGCTTCTCCGGTATTTGCCGGAGGGAAAAAGGATGCCGCTCCCGCGGGCGGCGCCAGCGGCGGCCTCAAGGTAGCGATCCTTACCACAAGCGGCGTGGATGACGGTTCCTTCGGACAGGATTGCTGGAACGGCGTCCTGGAATTCAAGAAGAACAATCCCGAGGCCGAGATCACCTCGATCAAGGAGCCGGACATGGCAAAGGTGGTTACCGCGGTGGGGGATGTTATCGCCGACTATGACGTGCTGGTGCTTCCCGGCTTCCAGTTTTCCCCGGTAGGCGCCGTACTCCAGGACAATCCGGATCGAAAGGTAATCCTTGTCGATACCGCCCCTGCGGATGCCGAAGGCAATACCGTTGAACTCCCCAACATCTATTCGATGCAGTTCCACGAGGAAGAATCAGGCTTCTTTGCCGGCATTGCCGCGGCGCTGGAAACCAAAACCGGCAAGGTGGCCGTGGTGAACGGCATGGCCTTCCCCTCCAACGTGAATTACCAGTTCGGTTTCATGAGCGGGGTGAACTATGCCAACAAACACTACGGGACCAAGGCCCAATATATCGAACTCCCCTCCTATGCGGGAACCGATGTTACCGGGAAGCCCGTGGGGGGTAACTATATCGGCGGTTTCGCCGATGAAGCCACCGGCAAGGTGGTAGGCCAGGCCCTGATCAACCAGGGAGTAGACGTGCTCCATGTAGCCGCCGGCGCTTCGGGGAACGGTGTCTTTACCGCCGCAAAAGAGGCCAGCGGGGTCTATCTTATCGGCTGCGACGTTGACCAGTACGATGACGGCTTCAAGGGCAGCGAGAACATCATGCTTACCTCGGCAGTAAAGGTGATGCATATTAATGTTACCCGCCAGCTCCAGGCGATCAAAGACGGCAGCTTCAAAGGACAGAATGTGGTTCTGGGAGCGGACACCGATTCTACCGGCTATGTTTCCGCGGAGAACCGCAGCAGACTTTCCGCCAACACCAGGGAGAAGCTCAAGGAAGCCTATACCCTGCTCAAGGCGGGGAAGATTGTTCCCGCTGCGAACTTCAACGGTCATACGCCCACCAATTTCCCCGGGCTTTAAGCCTGAGCCTGAATATGTCTGCCGATGCTGAATATATCGTCGAGATGAAGCGCATCACAAAGCGCTTCCCCGGCATCACCGCCAACGACGATATCAGCATCAGCATTAAGAAAGGCGAAATTTTCGCCTTCCTCGGGGAAAACGGTGCGGGGAAATCCACACTGATGAGCATGCTTTTCGGCATGTACGAACCCGATGAAGGCGAAATCTTTGTACGGGGAGAGAAGGTGAGCCTTTCCTCCTCCAACGCCGCGGTGGCCCTGAATATCGGCATGGTTCACCAGCATTTCAAACTTATTCCGAATTACACCATTGCAGAAAACATTGTCCTGGGGATAGAACCTGTAAAAAAGGCCCTGGGGATTTTTCCGTATATTGACATAAAAAGTGCGGAAAAGAAAATTGCAGACCTTTCCCGGTTTTACGGACTTGAGGTTGATCCGAAAAAAAAGATAGAAGAAGTAAATGTTTCCACCCAGCAGCGGGTAGAGATCCTCAAGATGCTCTACCGGGAAGCGGAGATACTGATATTCGATGAACCCACCGCGGTTCTCACTCCCCAGGAGATAGAGTTTCTCCTTGGCATCATGCGGGAACTGCGGAACAAGGGAAAGACGATCATCCTTATTACCCACAAGCTGGAGGAGATAAAGGAGATCGCGGATCGCTGTGCAATACTGCGCCGCGGAAAACTGGTAGAAGTTCTGTCTGTTGCCGAAGCTTCCACCCGCGAAATGGCGAACCTCATGGTAGGCCGGGAAGTCAGTTTTACCCGTGAGAAGAGTCCGCCCAAATTCGGCGATGTTGTGCTTGAGGTTGAAGGACTCAGCGTAAAGAACGAAAACCAGTTTGAAGTGGTAAAGAACGTATCATTCTCCATCCGTAAAGGGGAGATCTTCGCCATTGCCGGAGTCTCGGGCAACGGACAGACGGAAATTGCCGATGCCGTCGCGGGGCTGGCGAAGCCTTCAAAGGGCAGCATCCGTCTTGCCGGCAGGGATATTACCGCCTGCAAGATCCGCCGCCGCATCGAAGAAGGCATCGCGTATATCCCCGAAGACAGGCAAAAATATGGGGTGATTCTCGATTTTACACTCCAGGAAAACCTTGCGGTAAAACAGTACTATCTTCCTCCTTTCTCGTTGAAGGGGGTGCTTCAGGAAGAAGGATTCAAAAAATATGCGGAAGATTTAAGCCGCCGTTTTGACATACGCAGCGGGCAGGGTACCCGTACCCTCACCCGTTCCATGAGCGGGGGAAACCAGCAGAAAGCCATTGTCGCCAGGGAAATATCCCTTGATTCACAGCTTCTCATATTCGTGCAGCCTACACGGGGGCTGGACATAGGGGCCATAGAAAACATACAGAAACAGATCATAGCCGAGCGGGACATGGGCAGGGCGGTGCTCCTCATCTCTCTGGAACTGGATGAGGTGATGAACCTTGCCGACACCATCGGTGTCATCTATAACGGAGAACTGCTGCGGATCTCCGCCGCATCGGAACTTAGCCCCAACGAGGTAGGCAAGTATATGATGGGGGTAAAATCATGACCGGCAGGATGCCGCCTTACGGAACAAGGCCCCGGGCCCTGATACGGATTTTCCGTTTACTCTCGGAAGATCGCACAAGTCCTGTTGCCCTTCCCTTCTTTGCCATCATTCTTACCCTGATTACCGCTTCCCTTCTGCTTCTTGTACTGGGAAAAAATCCGCTCGTTGCCTTTGCCGCATTCCTGCGGGGAAGCGGTTTTATGCTGAAAAGCTCCTATGCGGGGGGCCAGAACATGCTCACCGATTTTTTCTCCTTCCTGGGGATTCTCTCTCCCATGCTCCTTGCCGCTCTCGCGGTTATTGTGGCCCTCAAGGCGGGCCTGTTCAACATCGGGATTGCGGGCCAGATGCTTACTTCGGGTTTTCTGGCTACGGTTTTTGTGGGTTACAGCAATCTTCCCGCTCCCATAGCCCGCACTCTGGTGATCCTTGTGGGTCTTGGGACAGGAGCGCTGATGGGAGCCCTCGTAGGCTTTCTCAAGTACCGTTTCAACATACACGAAGTTGTTTCAACGATCATGTTCAACTATATTGCAAGTTATGTGACGGGCTTTTTTATCAACACCTACTATGTAGACATCCTGTCACGTTCATCGAGGGTATGCAGCGCCGCTTCCCGGCTTACGATTACCGGACTGCGCTGGGGCAGCATGAGGCCTACCATCCCCCTGGGCATCCTTATCGCGCTGGCCGCGGTCTTTATCGTGCGGTTTGTGCTGAATCGTACCACCTTCGGCTTTGAAATCAAGGCGGTCGGGCTCAACCGGGACGCCGCCATGTATACCGGTATCCGGGAAGGCCGCAGCATCGTCCTTTCCATGCTCATTTCCGGAGCCCTGGCAGGAAGCGCCGGTGTGTGCTACTACCTTGGCTACTACAACAATATCCTCCCCAAAAGCCTGGCAAGCCTGGGCTATGATGCCATCGCAGTATCACTGCTGGGTAACCTTTCCCCCGTGGCGGCAATCTTCGCCTCGGTGCTGGTTACCGTCTTCCAGAAGGGCTCGGTCTACATGAGTTCCACAGTAAAGGTACCGCAGGAAATCGCCCTGGTGATCACCGGCATACTGCTGCTCTTCAGCGCCTGTACCGTCTGGATACGATACCGCGCAAAAATGGAACTTGAAAAGACAAACCGGACAAAACCCGAAAACGAGGAGCGGATCTGATGGACATCATACTGATTGACGGTCTTTCATTCGCAATGCCTCTCCTTATCATGGCTATCGGTGGAATCTACTGTGAACGGAGCGGAGTAACCATGCTGGCTCTTGAGGGACTCCAGGGCTTTGGGGCCTTTACGGGAGCCGCGGCAGTGGTACTGCTGAGTTCGCGTCTGGGCCAGGCATCCGGGGCGCTCATCTATATCGCCATGGCTTTTTCCATGGCAGGAGGACTGGTCTTCTCCCTGATCCACGCGGCCCTCTGCGTTAAATTCCGCGCCCAGCAGGTTATCTCGGGCGTAGTGGTCAACACACTGGCTCTGGCCCTTACCACCTTCCTCACCAGCGTGATCAACAACGCCATTACCGGGGAGGCTTCAAACAAATTCCAGATCGGCGTGTCTTCCCGTTTTACCATTCCCGGCCTTTCCCGCATTCCGGTATTGGGGGGCCTGTTCAAAAACATGTACCCCTTTGAAATTGTAATCTTTATTGCGGCCTTTATCTTCTGGTACATTCTCTACAGAACCCGTTTTGGGCTGCGCCTGCGGGCTTGCGGGGAAAACCCGGCGAGCCTTGACGCCGCAGGAGGGGATGTGGCAAAGACCCGTATGGCGGCGGTGATGATCTGCGGGGCCCTTTCGGGACTGGGAGGGATCTTCCTTGCGTATTCTATCTCCGCCCAGTTTTCACCCAGCATCTACATGGGCTACGGCTACCTTTCCATTGCCGCGCTTATCTTCGGCAACTGGAAGATCCTTCCCACCTTTGCCGTGTGCCTCTTCTTCGGCCTGGCAAAATCTTCAGGCTACCAGCTTACCCTCTTCCTGGGCATGCCCAGCAACTATTCCGATCTTCTCATGGTATTGCCCTATGTGCTTACCCTGCTCCTCCTGATCTTCTTCTCCAAACACAACCACCCTCCGCGGGCGCTGGGAGAATTCTTCGACAAGGGTAAGAGATAAACCGGATTGCCAAACCCGCGCGATTTGAATAAAATTGAGAGGCTCCTTTATGAAAACGGAGGGAAAAATGAAGGACGACATTCCGAGCTCCGTTTTTAACGTATCCATTATCATCCTTATTGTCCTTAATATCACCGCCATCATAGCGGCTTCGTTTAATGACTTTGCCGCGGCTTATGCCGTCCCCCTTCATCAGTTCGAGATTTTTTCTGTTGTTGTTTTTTCGATTGAGTACCTTCTATGGGTATGGACATCCCCTTATAAATATCCGGAATGAATAACCGCAGGGCAAGTCCTGCGGTATCGAAGATTTCTCTTTACAGTCTTTGCGTATGCGGGGGAACAAATCCCCCGCACCCCCAGTATGAAGCGCCCCACGCTCTAAACTTGACCCACAATTTTTGCTGATCCGTGCTATACTCTCCTCAACGTTGGAAACTCTGGGAGGGGAATATGGCACAGGAGAAACGATTCGATATGGCGGAAGAATTCGCGGATGTGAATTTCAACGAGGCACGGCTGGAAAAGCGGTTTGTGCGGACGATGGAAACGCTGTCCAGGCAGCCGGGCGG
>JAIRNJ010000044.1 GCA_031258115.1 Treponema sp.
GTTGCTTACCGTAAAAGGCCGCCCGGATTACCGTGACTTTGTACTTGCCAACGGTAAAAAGGCCGGAGTCCACAGCTACCTTCTGGACATCAGCATAGTGCAAAAACCTTAATTCAGGAGTCAAACTTGACCCTGAAACCACCTTAATGCTAGATTTATAAAATACCCTCTGCAAAAACGGTACGGGGGTCTTCTATCCCTGTAATCCTGTTTGGAGTATGTCTTGTTTCTGAAAAATCTCGAAATTTTAGGCTTTAAGTCTTTTGCGGATAAGACCCGTGTGGAATTTACCGAGGGGATCACCGCTCTTCTGGGGCCCAATGGCTGCGGGAAGTCCAATGTGGTGGATGCGGTCAAGTGGGTGCTGGGAGAACAGGCATCCAGGGCCATGCGGGCCGAAAAGATGGAAGATGTCATCTTTAACGGTACGGAGAACCGCAAGCCTCTCAATGTGGCGGAGGTAAGCCTCACCATTGCCAATGACGTGGGGCTTCTGCCCCTGGACATGCCGGAAGTGGAGATCCGCCGCCGGCTCTACCGCAGCGGGGAAAGTGAGTACTTCATCAATTCCCAGCCTGTAAGACTCAAGGAAGTGAGGGAACTTTTCTGGGATACCGGGGTGGGTAAGGCGGCCTACTCGGTGATGGAACAGGGGAAGATCGACCAGATTCTCTCCAGCAAGCCCGATGAGCGGCGCTACCTTTTTGAAGAAGCGGCGGGCATCACCCGCTTCAAGATACGAGGGGCCGAGGCTGCCCGGAATCTTGCCAAAACCGAAGAAAACATGCGCCAGGTTGACGGGGTTCTGACGGAGGTAAAGCGTTCCTACGATACGCTTAAAGTCCAGTCGGAAAAGACCCTTTTATACCGCAGTCTCAGGGATGAAATTTTTAACACTGAACTGGATATTCAGCTTCTCAGGCTCAAACAGCACCGCTACGATCGGGATGAGCGGAATGAAAACCTCAGGCAGAAAACCCATAACCGGGATCGCATACGGGAGGAACTGGAAGCGGCAAGCCGGGCCCTGGAAGCCAATATGGACGAGGTTAACTCCATGGAGGGGAAACTCGTCGAGTATCAGAAGAATATCTACGGTTTGGCGCTGGAGAAAAACGCCCGCGAAAAGGAAGCGAGGCTTCTTTCCGAACAGCGGACGGAATTAAAGTCAAAGATCGGCGCACATGAAAGCCGGGAAAAGCAGATAGGGGTCAAAATTGAAGAACTGGTCGAGGATGCCGGGGAACAGGATGAACTGGTCAGGGATTTCCGCAGGAAAGCCGCCGATATAGAAGAAAATATTCATTCTTTTGAAGAAAATATTTCCCTGGCGGCCTCCCGGATTGGAGATAACGACGAGTCTGTCCTCCGGGCGGAAGGCGAGATTCGCAGGCTGGCGCAGGAACAGGCCGTCTGTGAACGGGATCTGGAATCCATTACCGACGACATCGTGGCTGCCCTGGACGCGGGTCTGAAAGAGGCCGGTTACAATGCGGCGGAACGGAGGAATGCCGAGGCGGCGCTGAACGAGGCCCTGGGCAGGCTCAGGGCGGTGCTCTCCGGCCGGGAACAACTTCTGAGGGATCTGGCCTCCGCCGCTTCGGGGGCCCTTCAGGGGGACGGGGTCAGCGCGGCTGAACTTCAGCACATTGCCGGCAGTCTTTCCGAAGCCCTGGCGGATGCGGCCGCGGATGCCGAAAAGTCTATCGCTCTTTTTGAAAACTACCGGAAAAGTACTCCCGCATTCCTTGATGATTTTTTGGCCCCCGAGGGCATCATCACAAAGAAACGCGGTTTTGACGCAAAGATCCGTGCTTCCAAGGAGGGCATCGAGGAACAGCGGAACCGGATTACCGCTCTCCGCGGGGAGAATGCGGAACTGGGGCAGAAGATCGACGAGTACCGCAAGACTCTTGAGGGGCTCCGGGTCAACCGGGCCAGGATCAACGCGCAGGCCCAGTCCGCCGAGGAACAGGCCCGGCTTATCCGGCGGGAACTTTCAGGCCAGGAAGCCCTGCTCAAAAATGTGCAGGATGAACTTTTTCTGGATCGCAGGCGCCACGAGGAAATTGACGAGAGAATTGCGGATACGGAAGAAGAGATTGCGGAAATTGAGCGGAAGGGCGTTCAGCTTAGCAAAGATCTTGAGGCCCTGGAAAAGGATATTCACAAACGCAACGGAGATGTGGCGGGGAAGCAGGAACTTATCCGCAAGAAGCGGGAGGAGCTTTCCCGCATGCAGGAGGCCCTGGAAAACATCAACCTCCAGCTTGTCCAGTCCGAAACGGAGATAAAAAACATTCAGGATAATTTCCGGGAGACCCATTCCCGGGATCTTCTGGAATTTGAGGAACGGATCTTTACGATACAAGCGCCTCCGGCGGAACTGCGTGAAAAACTGGCGGGGCTCCGGCAAAGGCTAAAGGATCTGGGCGTGGTCAACCTGATGGCGCCCGAAGAATTTGCCGAAGCGAAGGAACGCTATGAATTTCTGAAGGGCCAGCTTGAGGATCTGGACAAGGGCCGCAGGGATCTTGAAAACCTTAGCGCGGAGATACGCGCCGAATCTTCGGAAATTTTTATTGCTACCTACAATAAAATCAAAAAGAATTTCCACAACATGTTCCGGCGTCTCTTCGGCGGCGGAAGGGCGGAACTGAGGCTGCAGGATCAAAACCACATTCTGGAATCGGGAATCGAAATATTTGCCCAGCCTCCGGGGAAGAAACTTGAAAACATCACCCTGCTTTCCGGCGGCGAACGTTCCATGACCGCAGTGGCCCTGCTCTTTGCCACCTACATGGTAAAGCCCAGCCCCTTCTGCCTCCTTGACGAGATTGACGCGGCCCTGGACGAGGCCAATGTGGGCCGCTTTGTACAACTTCTGAAGGAATTCGGCAGTACAAGTCAGTTCATCGTGATCACACACAACAAGAAAACGGTTACCGGCGCCACGTCCCTTCTTGGTATAACCATGGAAGAATCGGGGATAACCAAACTCATCTCCATAAAACTTGAGCATGAAGAGGAGAGCCGTTCCGCGGCGGAGCCTCCGCAGGCGGAACTCTGGGGCGACACGCTTGAAGAGGAGGAAGTTGAAATTGAAGAAGGCCGGGAACTGCCTCCGGGCATAGACGATCCTTCCGGGGTGAGCGAGGCGGAACTGCACCCCATCCGCTCGGCAAGGGCCGTCCGGACCGCGAAACAATCCGCGGAGCAGGCAAAAACGGGCGAAGCTTCCCCTCCGGAACAAGGTGCGGATGCGGCCACCGCGGACAGGGAGTAACGGATCATGGTAAAAATTCTTTGGATTATCTTTGCCGCAGTATCTCTGCTGCATCTCGTTTCGATTCTGCTTAACCGGCGGCGGCTCCGGAGCATAAGCAAAGCCTGCCTGATCCCCGTCCTCATGGTAATCTACTCCAGGGCAGCCGGAGTCTTTCAGGCAACGGCCCTTCTGGCGCTGATCTTCGGCTGGGGCGGGGACATCCTGCTCCTCAACAGTAAACATCTCCGCTTCTTCCTTCTAGGGCTTTCAAGCTTTCTTGCGGGCCACGTCTGCTATGTCGCAACGATGCTGATCCAGGCCGGAAGGATCGAGGATCTTGTACTTGCCCTCTCGGCGGCTGCCGCATTTCCCCTTGTCTATCTTGTGTACAGGATCATCAAACCCAGCAGGGTGATGAAAATTCCGGTGCTGGTCTATGAAACGGTAATCGTACTCATGTCGATTTCCTGCCTTCAGCTTTTTGCGGCCCGCAGGGATACTGCCGCGGCCCTAATCTTCGGCGGGAGCCTTTTCTTTCTCTTTTCCGATGCCCTGCTGGGATACGACCGCTTCAGGAAGAAGCTCAAATACGGCAATTTCCTTGTCATGCTCAGTTACATCATAGCCCAGGGCAGTATTACAGCCGGCCTCTGCAGGCTTTAGGAACTATTTCTGTAAAACAGCATTAAGGGCAGGGGCAAAAAAGTTCATTCCCATTCTATCGTTGCAGGCGGTTTGCTGGAAATATCGTAGGTTACGCGCCCGATGTCTTTGACCGTGTTGGTAATGAGGGTGGAAATTTCGATAAGGTCTTGTGAGGGGAAGGGGTACACATCGGCGGTCATGCCGTCGGCGCTGGTGATGGCCCGCAGAGCCAGTACCCAGCCGTATTTACGCACATCTCCTGCAACGCCCACGGAACGAAGCGGCAGTAATACTGCGAAGGCCTGCCAGATCTCGTCATAGAGGCCGCGTTTTTTCAGTTCTTCGATGTAGACGGCGTCGGCCTCCCTCAGAATATCGCACTTTTCCTTTGTTACCTCTCCCAGGATACGCACGGCAAGGCCGGGGCCGGGAAAGGGGTGGCGGCGGACAACCTCTTCATCGACTCCCAAAAGGCGGCCCAGGCGGCGGACTTCATCCTTGTAGAGCCTGTCCAGCGGCTCGATGATCTTTCCCTGTTTGCGCTTTGCATCCACCAGGGGGCTTCCCACATTGTGGTGGCTCTTGATGAGGTGGGCCTTCTTTCCCACCCCCTTGCCGCTTTCGATTAGATCGGTATAGAGGGTGCCCTGGGCCAGGAAGTAGGTCTCGGGAAGTCCCAGACGGGCCACTTCCCGTTCCTGTATGCCGATAAAAAGATCTCCAATAACTTTCCGCTTTGCCTCAGGATCGTCAAGGCCCCTGAGGGCGCCAAGGAATTCATCTTCGCAGTACACGATATGGAGATGCTTTGCCCCGAGCTTTTCGAGGCTTGCCTTTACCGTTCCGGTTTCCCCCTTGCGCATGAGGCCGGTATCCATGTACATAAGATGCACCTGATCGGGATTCAGCGTCTTCAGCAGCAGGGCTCCTGCTACCGTGGAATCCACTCCGCCCGAGATGAGCAGCAGCACAGGATTTGTACCGGTTTTTGCGGCAACAGACATGCGGACTTCTTCAACATACTGTTCCATTGTCCAGCCCGCGGTACAGTTACAGACCCCAAAGACAAAGGCCGCAAGAATTTCGTTCCCCTTCCCGGTGTGGGTAACTTCCGGGTGGAACTGAAGGCCGAACCAGGGTTTTGTTTCATGGGCCAGCACCGCCGGGTAGCCTGTCTCGCTGACACCGAACTGCCTGAAGCCCGGAGCCAGCGCAGTAAGAGTGTCGCCGTGGCTCATCCAGGCAGTAAAAGAGCCGTCTCTGTTTCCCGCTTCTTTGGCGGAAAATCCTGAAAGAAACCGCCTCAGGCGTTCCTGCTGTACCGGATCTTCCCCGCTCCCGTTTGGATCCCGGCCGCGGAAACACGAAGCTTCCCCTTCAATCGTAACAGTAATTCTGCCATATTCCTTCTTCGGCAGCGCCTCTACCTTTCCGCCATTATCATAATTCATCCGCTGAAGGCCATAACAGATACCCAGGAGCGGGAGGCCGCAGTCATAGACCTTCCTGTCGGGGGCAGCGCCCTGCCCGTACACCGATTCGGGAGAGCCGGAAAGAATGATCCCTTTTAGTTCCGGCGGCAGTTCCGCGGTCAAGGAGGCATCCCCGGGAATAATCTCCGCATAGACGCCCATATCCCGGATACGCCTCCCGATAAGCTGAGTAGTCTGACTGCCGAAATCCAGTATCAGTATCTTGTCCATATATTCCTTCAAAAGGCCAAAAGTAAAACTAACGTTTTTTACTTCGACCAGGGACTCTTGCGGATAATCGTTTCCTTCCGGTCATAGCCGACAGAAACAATACTAATGGGAGTCTCGCAGTACCGTTCGATAAATTCGATGTACTCCATGGCCTGAACCGGAAATTCCTCGTAGGTCAGGGCATCGGAGAGCTTCTTCTTCCAGCCGGAAAAACTGCGGAGTACCGGTTTTGCATTGTTGAGATCCTCCACCGAAGCGGGGAAGTTTTCGATGATCCTGCCGCCGATCCTGTACGCGATACAGGCTTTAATTTCATCCAGGGTATCGTAGACATCAAGGTGAGTCATCACCAGGGAATCTATCGAGTTGGTAAGACATGCGTAACGCAGCGACACAAGATCCAGGTATCCGCATCTCCGCGGCCTTCCGGTAGTTACCCCGAATTCCCGGCCCGTAGTGCGGACAAAATTGTCCAGGATACTTTCGGTTCCCGCTCCCTTTTCGGTATCGCCGTCAAATTCGGTGGGCAGAGGGCCGTTCCCCACCCTGGTCGAATAGGCCTTAAAAACCCCCAGCACCTTGTCGATGGCCCTCGGCCCGATACAGCCGCCGATGGCGGCGCCCGCGGCATTACTCATACCGCTTGAAACATAGGGATAAGTCCCCAGATCCAGATCCAGCAGCGTCCCCTGGGCTCCCT
>JAIRNJ010000065.1 GCA_031258115.1 Treponema sp.
TGCACCGACTTCCTTTACGTACTGAATTATCTCATTGATCTTCTGAAGGTTCATCCGGGTAACCGGCGCAGAGATACTTAAAGCCGCCACAACTTTACCGGTATAATCCCTGATCGGCACAGCGAGACAGCGCACCCCCTCTTCACATTCCTCATCATCCACTGCATAACCCTGACGTTTGATTTTGGCTATTTCTTTTTTCAGCGCATCCATTTGGGTAATAGTATGTTTGGTATACCGGCTGAAGCCGAATTTCTGCTCCAATTCCATTAATTGTTCCGGGGAATAATTCATCAGGTGGAGCTTGCCGACCCCGGTAGCATGCATGGGCGCCACACGGCCAATGCGCTGGAGGGTTTGCAGCATCCTGCTGGGACCTTCTTCAGTGGCAATGTAAACCATCTGCATATCATGTTCAATACAGAGGGAAGCCGATTCGTGAAAGGTCCTGGAAATCTGTTTGACATACTTGGTAAGGGAACTTTGAAAGGGGAATTTATCCTTTGTCCGGAAACCCATCTCAGTGAGTTTTAAGGTAAGGTAATAACAGGAGCTGGCGGGATCCTGGCTGACATAGCCGAAATCAATATAGGTGTTTAAAAATCGCAGCAGAGTACTCTGGGGTATATCAAGACTTTTTGCGATATCCTGAAGGTGGGCCGGGGTGTGTATCTTCGTCATTCCTTCAAGAATCTGGAGGGCTTTTCTGAGGGATTGATTTTTTTTTGTCCCCTCGCTGCTTTGACTATCTACCGTTTTGACCCGCATTAATCTACCTTAAATGAAAAGTAGTTGATTTTCAAAAATGTTTCAAGCGCCGGGTGCAACTTGGGTGCAACTTTTTTTTCAGGGCAGAACTACTGCCCTGCCTTCAGTTTGCCGAGCAGCCTTTCCCGTCTCTTCTCAAGGCTAAGGCGTGGATCTTCGGCAAGTTCCTTCATTGCAAGAAGTGTTTCGGTATACTCAAGCGCCTTTACATAATCCCTGTTTTTCCATTCGGCATCCATTGCCAGATACAGCAAGGCTTTTCCGGAACCTCTGCTTCCCGCCTCGTAAAGCAGTTTTTCTGCGGTTTCGTAAAATTCATGAAAGCCGCTTTCGCTGTGCAGAGAAGGCTTGTGCATGCGTAAAAATCTCCTCCAGCGAAGGGCAAGGGCTTCAGGATCAAAACGGTAGCTTTCCATGCCGGAAAGGGGATCGGCTGCAATATCCGCAAGAGCGGTAAAAAGCCGGGCAAGGCCTGCAATATCCTTTATGTTGTGATCGCAGATACCCATGAGCGCCTGAATTTTACCTGTTTTAAGAAAATCGAACCATATATCGGGAGCCTCCGCACCACTGGTGTCGCCGCTCCTGTCAAGGCCGAGGATCTCCGTCTCTATTACGGACTGCGAACAACTGGGCAGTATGTTTTTCCAAAGCCTCCGCGCCGGGTGAAGCAGATCCGCCTGGAATATTTCCGGCGGACGTATCCCCTTCATAAGACAGCGCGTCCTGAGGAGGGGCACATCGAAGGTTTTACCGTTATAGGTAACAATGACGGGGCCCGGGGCTTGCGGAACGAGTGTTTCAAGCACCCTTTCAAGAAAAGCGGTTTCACCCGGATAATCCAGCAGAAGAAATTGATCCACCCGCAGCCCCAGGGAAGAGGTAAACCTTCCCATGGCCGCCAGAAACGCTACCGTTCCGGCCCCTCCGGAAAGGCCTGTAGTTTCAAGATCGAAAAAACAGTATTCATCCGCCGCAGGAAGTCTTCCTGTTGAGCTTTGATGACGAAAGAGATCCGGAATAAGGATGGGAAGGGCAGGCGGAAAAACTTCCGGCAGGGTTTCTGCAAGATCAACAGTAACGCTGCGTTTAAGGGTTTGAAAGCCCGCCTCCCGCCATTCGGGGCCGAATTCCGCGGAGGCCCCGGGCTGCGGTTTCCCGGGCCGGGACACGGGGGAAGAAAGCCTTCCCTCCCCTGCTCCGCTTTGCCTGATCCGCCGGAGCCGCTGTTGCAGCATTCCTTCCTTCATTCTCAGGTTTCCCCGGCCAGGGCCTGCAGGAATACTGTCGCCGCCGCCTTATTCCCGCCGGGCCCCACGCAGGAAGGGCAGCCGTTTTTACAGGGACAGCGGAAGAGGGCCTCCCGGGCGGAACGGAACAGGGACTCGATCTTGCCGGAAAGCGCCTCCGAAAGCCCCGTACCGCCGGGGTATTTGTCGTAGATGTAAAGCGCGGGGACTCCAAAATGGGGATCCCGCACCCGTTCCGCCAGACCGAGATCCCTTGAATCGCAGAGAAGGTACACAGGAGCGATATGTTTTATGAGGGTACCCGCCCCGGAAAGAGCGGCCCCGGCGGCGTTTTCATCCATGGAGGCAAGGGCGGCGCCTCCTCCGGTTTCAGGCCCGAAGCAGAGAATAAGAGAGCGGGTCTGCATCTCCTCTTCCGGGAGATCTATGTCTCCGTAGCCTATATTCTCGTGTGTATGAAAGCGGATCTTCTTGAATTTTGCAACCTGGGAACGGACAAGCACATCTGTCAAAACGCCCTTTGCGGCGGCGTGTTCCGGAAGGGCGGAAGGAGACTCCCGCGGCATTCCAAATTCAAATTGTTCGTCTTCCGACAGCACCTTGATATCGGTTTTAACAAGACCGTCGGTAAAGTAGTTTACATCCGCCTCACGGACGATACATTTTCTCCCGGCAATGTCGAGGCTCTCCACCAGGTACTGCCTGCCCCGGTGGATGTATACCGCGTTGGGGAAGATAAGTTCCTTTGCGCTGGGCCTGTCCATTTCACCGATGACAGTATTTCTGCCTTTGGTGGCATCGACAATTACCACATTGTCCGTGGTTGCGGAACGGAGGCTTATGCCCTCCGCCGGGAAAGATCTGTCGGCCCAGTACCAGCGATTGGCGGTATGCCGGACAATGCCCTCCTCCTCCAGAAACGAGAGAACCTCCGCGGCATCTTGTCCAAAAGGCTCCGGCGCCCGGATGTTTTTTTCAGAATTTCCGTCTTCGTCATCAAAGGGCAGTTCAAAACAGGCGCATTTGACATGGTCGGTCAGAATATAGGGATTATCGGGATCTATGCGGCCTTCCTCGGCAGCCTTACGGAAAAACCAGTCCGGGTCTTCCATGATAAACTGATCCAGGGGGGCGGAAGAGGCCACGAACACGGATACGGAAGTTCCTCCCCGGCGGCCCGCGCGGCCGGACTGCTGCCAGAAGCTGTTGAAGGAGCCGGGAAAACCGGCGACCACCGATGCGTCCAGCCCGCCGATGTCGATACCCAATTCCAGGGCATTGGTGCTCACCACCCCCTGAATGCCACCGTCCCGCAGCCCTTTTTCAATTTCCCGCCTTTCGTTGGGGAGAAGCCCTCCCCGGTAGGCCTCCACCCGGATTCTCCTGTTATCGGTGAAGATGTTTTCCAGATCCTCATTTACGTAGGAAGCGGCAACTTCTGTACGTATCCTGGAGTGGGCGAAAAGAATCGTCCTGATTCCGCCCTTGAGCAGGGCAAGCATCCATCTCCGGCTTTCGCCGACCACGGAACGGCGGATTCCCTGAACGGCATCCACCAGAGGCGGATTGTAAAGTACCACCCGTTTTTCACCGCGGGGAGCGCCGTTATTATCAACCAGTTCCACCTCTTCTCCGGTGAGGGCCTCGGCAAGCTCCTTCGGATTGGCGATGGTGGCGGAACAGAGGATAAACTGCGGACGGGAACCGTAGAAGGCGGCGATGCGTTTGAGCCGGCGGATCACATTGGCCACATGGCTTCCCAGAACCCCCCGGTACGCGTGAGCCTCATCAATCACCACATACTTCAGGCTGGAAAAAAATTTGATCCACTTGGGATGATTGGGAAGGATTCCCGCGTGGAGCATATCGGAATTGGAGATGATGATGCGGCCTGCATCCCGTGCGGCGATACGCAGAGAATCGGGCGTATCGCCATCGTAGGTAGCCACCCTGAGACCGATGCCTTCACCTGCAATTTCGTTCAATTCAGACTGCTGATCCTGGGAGAGGGCCTTGGTGGGAAAAAGGTAGAGACAGCGGGCCTTTTCGTCTTCAAGGAGGGCCTGAAGGGAAGGCAGGTTGTAGCAGAGAGTCTTTCCCGATGCGGTGGGAGTTACTACAACTACATGCTTCCCCGCATGCGCCGCTTCCCACACCTCCGCCTGGTGGGTGTAGATCTTCTCTATGCCCCGTTTCCGCAAATTTCCTGCAATACGCGGATCAAGCCCCGGCGGAAAAGGCGCATAGCGGCCTTCCTGAGCCTTAATAAGACGGTTTTCCACAATATGGGGAGCAAATTCAGGGCTTTCCAGTATGGCATTGAGGGCGGCGCTACTATCCATTTGAAAGACTATACTATAATTTCAACAAAATAACTATCGACAGAAAAGCCGCTTAGACTTATACTAAAGATGTTTGTATTTAAAAGCCGGACAGTTTCAAAAAATGAATTTTGGAACAGCCTGCTGTGGTGTTTTCAAAATTTTTGATTTTGAAAAAGCCCCTGTTGATTAAAATTTGATTCGTTGCGAAGGGCGCATGCCCCGGCCCTTTGGGACGGAACCAAGGGTATGTACCCTGAGTCGAATACCTTATGAGAACAACAACCCCGTCCGCTCTGCGGCGGGGTTGTTGATGAAACCAGAAGGAGGCGCTTATGTCCGAAGTGTTATCCATTATTTTGGGCGGCGGAAAAGGCACTCGTTTATTCCCCCTGACCCAGGCGCGGGCCAAACCCGCAGTTCCTTTCGGCGGTAAATTCAGGCTGATAGACATTCCTCTTTCCAACTGTATTAACGCCAACCTCAAACAGATCTACATCCTTACACAGTTCAATTCAGCTTCCCTTCATCTCCATATCGCCCAGACCTATGTATTCGACTACTTTACCGACGGCTTCGTAGAGATGCTGGCCGCCGAACAGACCTTTGAACATTCAGGCTGGTATGAGGGAACCGCCGATGCGGTGCGCAAAAATTTCATCCATTTCCGTACCCAGAATCCTTCATACTACCTTATCCTTTCCGGAGATCAGCTCTACCGGATGAATCTGAAAGATCTGCTGCAGAAACACAAGGATTCGGGGGCTGCCATCACCATTGCGTGCACCACGGTAAACCGGGAAAATGCCAGCCAGTTGGGTATCCTCAAGGTGGATAAACACAACCGGATCACCGAATTTATGGAAAAACCGGGAGCCGTAAAAGACATTTCTCATTATAAAATCCCCCAGGAATTGAAGAAGAAAAGCGCCGGGGAGGACGCTTACCTGGCCTCCATGGGGATCTATATTTTCAATGCGGCCAGCATGGAAGAGTGCCTTGCCAACGAGCTTACCGACTTCGGCAAGGAGATCATCCCCCAGGCGATCAACAAACTCAAGGTAAACGCATATATATTTAATGGTTACTGGGAAGACATCGGAACCATCAAAAATTTCTACGAAGCGAATCTGGAGCTGACGAGCCTCCGTCCCGCCTTCGATGTCTACGACGAAAAGGCTCCTATCTACACCCACATGCGCAACCTGCCTCCCTCAAAGATGAACTTCTCCAACATGAATCAGTCCATCGCCGCGGAAGGCTGTATCATTACCAACGCCGCCATCACCAATTCCATTGTCGGAGTAAGAACGATCATTGAATCGGGAGCCAGTCTCAACGGCGTAGTCTGCATGGGGGCGGATTTCTACGAATCGGAGACCCAGAAACAGAGGAATGCCGAAGGCATGCTGCCCAACGTAGGCATAGGCAGGGGCGCCATCGTAAAGGGAGCCATTGTTGACAAGAATGCCCGCATCGGCGAAGGCTGCCGCATCGGGGTGGACAACGTAAACCGGAATGACGGCAATTACGAAAACTACTACATCGTTGACGGGATCATTGT
>JAIRNJ010000193.1 GCA_031258115.1 Treponema sp.
CCATGTCCATGGTTTCCGAACCGTAGCACCAGCAGGGGGTTACCGAGAGGGTGATTCCCACGTTTTCACGGGTGAATTTGTCCTGGCAGGCCGCGGCTTCCGCTACCCCGCCTATGCAGGAATCGGCGATGACGCACTCCACGGGCATGCCGTTGGGGTGCCTCAAATTTTCGCCGATAAGTTTTGCCGCCGCCTTTGCCATATTCATGGTAGGTTCTTCCAGAGATTCCCTCACTCCCCTGCGCCTGCCGTCGATAGCCGGCCTGATACCGATCTTGGGTACGGCCCCCCGGAAACGATTTTCCGGCTTGTTCATTACGAGACTTGATAAATTCGCCATTTTCTTCCTCCGATGCTGTTTTGTCCGGACAATTCCTCAATTTGATGTTCAGGAACGGCCTTATTTGTTTTTTACAGGGATAACACCCTTTTTGAGAATAATATTTCCGTATTTTACCGTTTCCCCGGTCATGAGCACGGCATAAGCCTTTTTTGTCCGCTCATAGAATTCAAAACGGTCTATGAATTCCGTACCGGGGGTTCCCGGCCAGATCCGGTCTACGATTGCCCTGTAGGAAGTCTCCACGGCGGGATCCAGGGTGTCGCTGCCATGGGGCGCCATCATTATGACCGGGTGGGGAACCGCATAGTCCAGATTGATGAGTTTGAGGATTCCTTCCAGCAGGGCGGGAATCCGTATACCGTCAGCCCGGATGACCCGCGAATTGCAAGTGTCTCCGGGAAAAAATGCATCCGCCAGTACGAGTTCGTCCCCGTGACCCATGCGGAAAAGAGCGTCCAAGAGTTCCGGACTTATGACCGGATCGATACCTATAAGCATGTAAGACTCCTTTGATCGGGATTAAATTTGCCTACTCAATAATCAGCCCGGATCATTTATTTGTCAATGGAGATGTTCATGGAGATGTTCAAAATCCTGGAACAGAGAGCCTCTTTTGCGTATAATGGAACAATGAAAGAAAACCGGCTCCTGCGGCCTTTTGTAAAATGGGCCGGGGGCAAGCGGGCTTTGCTGCCGCATATCCGTGAACAGCTTCCCCGGGACTTTTCCCGCCGCAGCTACCATGAGCCCTTCCTGGGGGCGGGGGCCGTCTTTTTCGACCTCATGCCCCGCCCTGCGGTGATTAACGACAGTAACGCGGAGTTGATGTCTGCCTACAGGATCATCAGAGACTCTGCCGAAGATCTGATCGGGATTCTTGAAACCCATGCAAAAAACCACGGTGAAAAATACTATTATGAAATCCGGAACATGGACAGGGACGGGGAAAATTTCGGCAAACTGAATGATGTACAGAAGGCGGCCCGTTTAATATACCTCAACAAGACCTGTTACAACGGTCTTTACCGGGTGAACTCGCGGGGCGAATTTAATGTTCCCATGGGAAGATACAGAAACCCTGCAATCTGTGAAGCCGGGCTGCTCCGAAGTATAAGTGCATATCTTAAAGAAAGCGATATTGTCATCATGAATGATGATTTTGAAACAGCCCTTTCCGGAGCGGACAGCGCTTCCTTTGTGTATCTCGATCCTCCCTACCAGAGGATCAGCAGTACTTCGTTTACCTCGTATCAGGCGGGCGGTTTTGATGAAGGGGAACAGGAACGGCTCCGGGATCTGTTTGTCCGTCTGAGCGGCCGGGGTGTAAAATGCCTTGAGAGCAATTCCGATACCCCCCTTATCCGCAGACTTTATGAGCCCTATGGGTTTCATATTATTCCTGTCAGCGCGGGAAGGCGTATCAACTCTTCCGTTTCAGGCCGCGGGGCTGTGCGGGAAGTGCTGATCCGCAGCTATCAGGAACAGGAAGACTGAATGGCACAGCGCATAAGGCTGCATGTTTTGCTTTTTTTCATTCCTGTCTGTCTGTTCCTGTTTTCGTGCCGGAAAAAGTATGACAGTATTGCTATCATTCCTGATGAAACTGCCGGCGGGTTTGAGAAGGAGCGGCATTGGCTGGAAAGGCTCCTGAAGGAAGAGGATCTGCATGCCATGGGACTGACCATGGAGCAGGGGGAGGAAGAGCCCTCAATAGTTATCCGGCTCCGCCAGGCATGGGGGAAGGAAACGGAAGGCATCGTTCTTTCAAGAACCTGGTACATTCCTGCGGCGGACCCTCTGGAAGGCCGTACTACAACGGAAACAGAAGCCTGCCTTGCAGGGGACGAGGATCTTGTCAGGATCGGGGATCTTGTACCGCCCCGTGTCGCCCTGCGGGTAGACGGTCTTACGGTAAACGATGAGGCGTATCCCCTGGTCAAGACCGTTTCCGTATCGCCGGAATGCAGGGCGGAAGGGAAGGAAGGGCCGCAAAAACGGGCGCAGATTGAAGAAAAGGCCGCATCTCTGACAGAATTCCTGCGCTCGGCACCGAAAGAAACGCCTCATGAAAAGCCTTCCCTGTTCTGGATAGCTTCGGCAGGGGATCTGATGCTGGGAAGGGGCGCGGGAGAGATACTCCTCCGTGAAGGGCCCTCCGGCATTTTCGGGGAAACGGCAGCCCTGCTGGCGGAGGCCGATCTTGCCCTGCTGAACCTTGAAGGGGCGCTTACCGGACGGGGTTCCAGGACGGAGAAGGCATACAATTTCCGTTTCGATCCCCGCTGCGCTTCCGCCCTCGCCGCCGCGGGCATTGATGCCGTGCTTCTGGCAAACAACCATGTCTTCGATTACGGGGAGGAAGGTTTTCTGGACAGCCTTGCGTACCTGGAGAAGGCCGGGGTCGGCGTACTCGGCGCGGGAAGCGGCATTAACGCCGCGGCCGCTCCCTTTGTGATGAAGACGGAAGCCGGCGTTCAGGAGATCAGGGTTTACGGCATTGCCTCATATCCCAGGGAACGGAGCGGCTGGGACGGAACCGCTGCCGCCGCGGGGGAAGGAAGGCCGGGAATTCTCTTCGCAGGCCGCGGCGGCATGGAAGCGCTGAAGGAAAAACTCTCCGCCGCCGCTGACGGAGAGGATGTCCTCAATATCGTGCTTTTCCACGGAGGCAGCGAATGGACTTCTGCGCCCGACGGACTTACCCGGAAATACTATACGGAACTTGCCGAAGCAGGAGCGGATCTTATCATCGGTTCCCATCCCCATATGGTGCAGGGTTTTGAATGGGTAAACAACAGGCCTGTGTTCTGGTCTCTGGGCAACTTTGTGTTTGCGGGCATGGACGGTACCAACGGGGGAGAAGAGGGCCTCTTTCTAAGGCTGGGCTTTTACGGAAAGAAGCTCCTCTACATGGAACCTGTCGCGCTGAAACTGAAGGGCCCCCGAACCGGTGTGTCCGGCGATCTGCAGAACTTCTACCGCCTGTCTAAAGCTCTATCGAAATAGTTTTGTCTTTTGCCCCGACAAGCAGGCCCTGTTCCGTATCTTTTCCTTCACCGCCTTTAATGGATTTCCATTGGTGTATGTTACGAAGAAGAAGCTTCCAGTTTCCCTCCGCCCCTGCCTCCGCACGGATACTGCCGCCGTCTCTGCAGACTTCAAGCTTCAGGGAAGCTTCTCCTTTCCGATCGGAGACCACGGTTTCGGTTTTTATGCCCTCCTCCGCCTCAAAGACATGGAAACAGACGCCGTCGCCGTAATCGTAATCGGGCCTTTCGATGTTGCTGCCGAAGGGAATCACCGAAGAAGGCCGGGCCAGGAGCGGGAGGCTCATGTAGCCGTGGCGCTCGTGTTTCCAGAGGCCGCCTTCGATAACTTCCCCGGAAATGATGTTGGTCCAGCGGCCCGGGGGAAGGTAGTAATCCACATTTCCCTCTTCGCTGAATACAGGAGAGACCAGGAGATCGGGGCCCAGGAAATACTGCCTGTCCAGATACACGCAGGCCGGATCATCGGGGTATTCCAGAACCATGGCCCTGAGCATGGGGATGCCTTCCCTGTGGGAAACTAGTGCCGCCTGCCAGAGATAGGGCATAAGAGCGCACTTGAGATTTGTAAAGAAACGGAGTACATCGGAGGCTTCCTCATCAAAATTCCAGGGCACACGGTAACTCTGGTTTCCGTGGAGCCTTGAATGGGAAGAGAGGAGGCCGAAAGCCACCCAGCGCTTGAAAAGATCCGCGCTTGCGGTCTGCTCGAATCCGGAAATATCGTGACTCCAGAAACCAAAGCCGCACAGACTCAATGAGAGGCCGCCCCGCAGTGTTTCCGCCATGGATTCATAGGTGGCGGCGCAGTCGCCTCCCCAGTGAACCGGAAACTGCTGGCCCCCGGCGGTGGCTGAGCGGGCAAAGACTATCGCCTCTCCCCTGCCCCTTGTCTCTTCCAGGAGGCCGAATACGGTCTTGTTGTAGAGGTACGTGTAGTAGTTGTGCATCTTTTCCGGATCCGAACCGTCATGCCACACAACTTCTGCCGGAATGCGTTCACCGAAATCGGTCTTGAAACAATCCACCCCCATATCAAGGAGTTTTTTCAGTTTGTCCCTGTACCATGCCGCCGCTTCGGGATTGCTAAAGTCCACAAGGCCCATGCCGCTCTGCCATCGATCCCACTGCCATACATCCCCGTTGGCTTTTTTGACAAGATAGCCTTTTTCCATGCCTTCATCGAAAAGGGGAGACTTCTGCGCCACATAGGGATTGATCCATACGCAGATTTTCAGTCCCTTCTCCCTGAGCCGCCGCAGCATTCCTGCGGGATCGGGAAACATGTCCCTGTCCCATTCAAAATCCACCCACCGGCAGCCCTTCATCCAGAAACAATCGAAGTGAAACACCGAGAGGGGCAGTTTCCGCCGGGCCATGCCGTCAATAAAACGGTTTACCGTTTTTTCATCGTAGTCGGTGGTAAAGGAAGTCGAGAGCCAGAGCCCGAATGACCAGGGAGGAGGAAGCGCGGGCCTGCCGGTAATGGCGGTGTAATTCCGCAGTACATCATGCAGGCTGTCTCCGGCAATAACATAGTAGTCAATTATTTCTCCGGGCACGGAAAACTGAACGGCGCTTACAAGTTCCGAGGCCGCTTCAAAGGAAACCCGGCCTGGATTGGATACAAAGACGCCGTAGCCCCTGTTCGTAATATAGAAGGGGACACATTTATAGGCCTGCTCGCTGGCAGTCCCCCCGTCTTCGTTCCATGTGTCCACGGTTTGACCGTTTTTGACAAAGTGGCCGAAGCGTTCACCAAGACCGTAAACCGCCTCTCCTACTCCGAGTTTAAGGTACTGGGCCATGAAGTTTCCGCTTCCCTGAACGGAGAAACAGCCCGACTGCCTTCCCAGTATCTCGGTGAGTTTCCTCCCCTTCCGTTCAAAGATGCCCCGCCAGGGCCCCGACCCCGGTATGCGCAGCGAGAGGGAAGCTGCCGAGAACACATATTCTTCGCCGCCGGTCTCCGTTTTTACATGATCGGCACGGGAAGGAGGCCGGGCGAATACCGGACTTCGCTCTGCGGCGCCCTTGTGGTGATACATCCGCACCCGGATGACATCCGGCATGGGGGAGCTCAATTCCATGGTAAGCAGTACGGCGCTTACCGAGTCGCCGCGGCCTGCGATTTTTTTTGCTGCCGTATATACGGTAAGAGTGCTTTCCGTCTCTGCGGCGTCAAAGGCCTCAATAAGGTTGAGGTTTTTTACCCCTTCCCTTATTTCCCAGTAACCGTCCTTGAATTTCATGGTTCTTCCTTATCTCCTTTATAAAGGCAATTTTGCGGAATCCCTGCAGAAGACAGGAATAATGTCAAGAGGAGCCGAAGAAGTAACAATGCGTCCGCCCTCAAAACTTTCGCCCGTCCAGGCGTTTGTCCATGCGGCTCCCGGCGGCAGATAGACCTCCCGTTCCCTCATGCCCTCGTAGAGTACCGGCGCCACAAGGTAATCGGGGCCGAACATATACGCGTCTTCGGTTTCCCAGGCAGCCTTGTCCCCGGGGAAGTCGTAGAACAGGGGCCTTATAACCGGCGTCCCCTTATCATGGGCCGCCTGCATGATCTTTTCAATGTAGGGCCTGAGCCTCTCCCGCAGGAACAGGTATTTTTTACAGACTTCATACACCTCATCGGAATAAGACCAGACTTCGTTGTCCGCGCCGGAACGGCATGCGGCCCCTCCGGTAGTGCCGTACTGCGGTTTGATGGGTTCCCGGTAGCCGTGGAGCCGCATCACCGGGCAGAAGCATCCCCACTGGAACCAGCGGATCAGCAGTTCGTGGAAATGGGGATCCGTTATTTCGGCGCCGAAGAAGCCGCCTATATCGGTAGTCCACCAACTGATGCCGGCAAGACCCATGTTGAGCCCCGCGGCTACCTGATTGCGGAAACTTTCAAAGGTAGAATGAATATCGCCGGACCAGACCAGGGCGCCGTAACGCTGGCTTCCCGCCCAGGCGCAGCGGAGAAGGTTGATGATATTTTTCTGTCCCGCGGCCTTCATGCCGTCAAAGAATGTTTTTGCATACATCAAAGGATACACGTTGCCGATCTGGACATCCGGGCCCAGGTGATACCGGTAGTTTTCAAAATCATAGACAGAGTATTCAGGTTCCGCCTCGTCAAGCCAGAAGATCCTTACCCCCTTGTCGTAGTAATTCTCTTTGGCCTTCTTCCATACATAGTCCCTGGCCTCGGGATTGGTGGCATCGTAGTGAATCGTATTCCCCTGGAAGTCCATGCCGATGCGAAAACCCCTTTCGGTACGGATCAAGAGGCCCTTTTCCATCATCTCATTCCAGTTTTCGCTTCTCCTGTCCACGGTGGGCCAGATGGAGACCATGAGTTCTATTCCCATGTCCTTCAATTCTTTTATCATGGAAGCCGGATCGGGCCAGTAGACAGGATCGAATTTCCATTCGCCCTGCAGAGGCCAGTGGAAAAAGTCTACGACAATTACCGATATGGGAAGCCCGCGTTTTTTGTATTCCCGGGCAACCTGCAGAAGCTCCTCCTGGGTCTGGTAGCGGAGCTTGCACTGCCAGAAACCCATCGCATAAGCGGGCATCACCGGCACTGTTCCTGTTGCCCCGGCGTATGCCTCCTCAATTTCCGCGGGAGTATCCCCGGCGGTGATCCAGTAGTCAAGCTTTTTGGAAGATTTGGCATGCCATGTCATCACATTTTTCCCGAAACTGACTCTGCCGACGGCAGGATTGTTCCAGAGAAACCCGTAACCGAGGTTTGAAATCATAAAGGGAACGGAAGCCTGGGAGTTACGATGCGCCAGTTCCAGTTCCATTCCCTTAAGGTTAAGCCAGGGCTGCTGATACTGCCCCATGCCGTAGATCCTCTCATCGGCATTCACGGATTCAAGCCTCAGCGTAACTTCGTAGTCCCCGCCGATTATCGGTTTGAATTCGCGGGCTTCAAGTTCAAGGGAACTGTAGGTTCTGTCTTTAATGTCAAGGCGGCTGCGGAGATATTCGTTGAGGAGGAGTTCTCCCTTCTGGTTGTAGATCCTGATCTGCCCGATTTTGGAAATTTTCGCTTCGATCTTTCCGTTTTTTATTGAAGCGCCTTCATCGCTTATTTTTATATCCGTATTGCAGGATTTCTGCGGCAGCAAGGCCCAGTCATCGGTATTGCCCGAATCAAGCCCCGCCTTCTCCGTACAGCCCGGCATCTCCGCCAGCTTGGTGGATCTCACCCTGAAGCTGTTTTCCCCCCAGGGCTCAATGACGAGTTTTTCCGCATCGTAACGGTACATCAAACGGTTTTGTTCCTTAATGAAAGCCATGGTAAATGCTCCTTGAAGATTATTTTTGTACCGCGCCCGGCGGCATTGAGATTGCGATGAACATAAGGAAAAAAACGCCTCATGTCAACTTTTTCCTACTTTCCGAATAATGCCGCCGCTTCTTCCCGTACCTGGTCGATGGCGGCCTGGTATTTGTCCTTGAGGGCGTTCATGTGCTGGTTGTAGAAGGCAACGAACTCCGGATCCTGAAAGGGATCCAGCCGGATCTGGCGGCCCATGCGGCGGGAGAGTTCCTCTTCCTTCTGGCGGAGTTTTGGCTCGTACTGCCGGACAATGGCTTCTTCGTACTGGACGGTTTCCTGGAGGTAGCGGGAAAGAGCCTCCCTGAGCTGTTTGTAGAGGCCCGGAAAACGGTTATTGTTGACAAGCAGGGAAAGCCCCTTCCCTACCGTTTCAAGCCGTTTAAGATCCTCCTCCTCTACAGGGAGTTTTATCATGCCGGAAAGCACATCGAAGATCCCCTGTTTGAGACTTTCCTGTTCATCCCCGGGAGTCTTCTTTATTTCCGCTTCAAGGTTGATCCCTTCGCCAAGATACTGATTGGCAAGCCGTTTCCCCCTGATCTTTGCTTCATGCCCTCTGATGCTTCCCTTATCGCTTTTAACCGATTCCGTCCGCTCCATGGCAATTTCCAGGGCGCTCTTTATCCTTCCCATATAATCTCCTCAATTTTCCTTTTTTATAGAATAAACCGTATTGTTTTTGTACTATGAAACGGTTTATTATAACAAGGATTCGAAAAGTTCTAAAGTCCGGTTCATTAAAAGGAGAGCAAAAATGATTAGTAACATGCAGACTCTTGTGGGGATTGGCGCGTACCTGATAGCGGTGATCCTCATCGGCATCTGGTACGCCCGGCGGAGCAGCGCCAGTCCGGAAGAGTACTTTCTGGCTAAACGGGGTTTCGGCCCCTGGGTGGCGGCCCTTTCCGCCGAGGCTTCCGATATGTCAGGCTGGCTCCTCATGGGGCTTCCCGGCGTAGCCTACTTTACCGGTTACGGTGAGGCTTTCTGGACGGCTCTTGGGCTCTTTATCGGAACCTGGGTGAACTGGGGTCTTGTCGCCAAAAGGCTGCGCGTCTATTCCCAGATTGCCGATAACGCAATTACCCTGCCTGAGTTCTTTTCCAAACGTTTCCACGACAAAAAGCGGATACTGCTCTGTATTGCCGCCATCATCAGCCTGGTATTCTTTGCCATCTATGTGGCGGCCCAGTTCATCACCTTCGGGAAGCTTTTCAGCTATGTTTTCGGAGCGCCGATGCTGCCCATGATCCTGTTGGGAGCCCTCATCGTGATGATCTATACCCTGCTGGGCGGCTTCATGGCAGTTGGTATGACCGACCTCATCCAGGGCATCCTCATGATAGGCGCCCTCCTTCTCGTGCTTGTCGTGGGTTTCTTCAGCGCGGGAGGCCTCGGCGGCATTGCGGCCAATCTCTCCCGGTTCCCCCGTTTTACCGATTTCTTCGGGATCGCCACCCCCAAAATGGCCGGCGGCGTCCAGGAAGTGGTAAACGGCGTGCCTCAGTTCGGTCCCGGCGCCAATTACGGCCTGCTTACCATCGTTTCCACTATGGCCTGGGGACTCGGTTATTTCGGCATGCCCCAGGTACTGGTTCGCTTCATGGCCGTCAAAAAGACTTCCATGATCCGTACTTCCCGTAACATTGCGGTGATCTGGTGCTTCCTTGCCCAGACAACCGCGGTTCTTATCGGCATCATCGGCCGCGCCTACTTTCCCTCCCTGTTGGGCACCGGTTCCGAAGCGGAGAACATCTTCATCCACCTGAGTACCAGCTTCTTCCCGCCCCTCATTGCGGGGATCGTGATCTCCGGCATCCTTGCGGCATCCATGAGTTCTTCGGATTCCTACATGCTTATCGTGTCTTCAAGCCTTGCAAACGACATCTACAAGGATCTCTTCAAGAAAAACGCCAGCGATACCGAGGTGATATGGGTTGCCCGTATCGCCATGCTGCTGGTGACGGTTTTCGCGGTGGTCATCGCGGTTTCCGGCAACCAGTCGATCTTCCGGGTAGTGTCCTACGCATGGGCGGGACTGGGCGCCGCATTCGGGCCTCTGGTGCTTTTCAGCCTCTTCTGGAAACGGACTACATTCCCCGCCGCGGTGGCAGGCATGCTTTCAGGCGGCATCATGGTCATCGTCTGGAAAAACCTGATCTCCAAAGCCGGCGGCGTCTTTGCCATCTACGAACTGCTCCCCGCGTTTATCATCTCATGCCTCGTGATCTGGATTATAAGCCTCTGCACAAAGCAGGATGACAAGACCATTGACGAGGAATTCGAGAGGGCGAAGACGGCGGAGTTTTAAGCGGAGTCCGCCGGGCTTGTCCCGAAACCAATTGACAGCGCGTTACGCGCAGGGTTTTGGGACAGGCTCTGTCTATGAAAAATGTGATGTTTGTGCGTGAACCGGGTTATATCTTCCTGGTTCCGCCGGTTTTGAGTCCGGCTTCGTAGAGTTTGCCGCAGGCAAGAAACATGGGGAGTTTGGTGCCCCCCAGAATGATGTTCGATTCTTCCGCCATGTCGATCATGTCACGGCTGGGGTTTTTGCCCCGGACAAAGATGATACAGTGAATATCCAGCAGTTCCGCAGTCCTGATTACCTGGGGGTTTACGAGGCCGGTAAGGAGAAGCACTCTTTCTTTTACAAAGGCCATGACATCGCTCATCAGGTCGGCTCCGCAGGCGGAAGCTACTTCGATATTTGCCTTTCCCTCTCCGGAAAAAAATTGCCCTTCCAATACGTGTATTGCTTCGGCTACGGTCATACATATCCCCCAATAGTTCAAGCATAGCATAGTGCGGCTTCCGTTTCAAGGCGGCATGCCTCAGGGTTCCTGCCTGCGGGGCTTTGGCGCTACAGGTTCACTTCCGCAAAGGGGGGCGCCTCTTCCATGAGGCGGGAAATGACCCGGTGATCGGGAAGGAGCAGGCCGGGGTCTTGCTGCAGGATGGCGAAGGCGTCTTCACGGGCTTTGATAAGTTCTTTGATGTCCCGCACAGGATCGGCGAGTCCCAGTTTGAGGTAGCCTGACTGTTCTATTCCGGCGATTTGCCCCGGCCCGCGGAGTTTCAGGTCTTCTTCCGCAATGACAAAGCCGTCCGAATTTTCCAGCATCACCATGAGCCGCTGTTTGCCCTCTTCGGTAAGAGGGCCGCGGAAGTTCAGTTGATCGTCTTTTTCGTGTTTTGTCTGTTCCGAATACACGAGGAAACAGTAGGCCTGATCGGCGCCCCGGCCCACCCTGCCGCGGAGTTGGTGCAGGGCGGAAAGTCCGAAGCGCTCGGCATGTTCAATTACCATGCAGCTTGCGTTGGGTACATCCACACCCACTTCCACCACACTGGTGGCAACGAGTATTCTGGTTTTCCCTTCGCGGAAGCTCTCCATGATGCGCCGTTTTTCTTCTTCATCAACTCTGGAATGGAGCAGGGCGGTGGAAAATTCGGGAAAAATCTCTGCGGCAAGTCTTTCCGCCATGGAAACGGCGTTTTTAAGGCCGCTCTCTCCGGGGCTTTCATCATCCCCGATGAGGGGATAGACAAAGTATGCCTGTCTGCCCGCGGCCAGTTCCCGGCGGACAAAATCGTAGACCCGTTTTTCGCTGGACTGGCTTGCCAGGTGGGTTTTTACCGGTTTCCGGCCGGGGGGCATGTCCCGAATGCTGGAGACTTCAAGGTCGCCGAACACGGTAAACGCAAGGCTCCGGGGTATCGGGGTAGCGCTCATCATGAGGAGGTTCGGCATGGAGCCCTTTGCCATGATCTGCGAGCGCTGGGTAACCCCAAAACGGTGCTGTTCATCCACTACGACAAGTTTCAATGCCCCGTACTCCACGCCCGCGGAAAAAAGCGCGTGTGTACCCACTACCAGATCCACCTCTCCGCCGGCAAGGCGCTTCAGGAGTTCCCGCCTGCCCCTGGACGACACGTTTCCCGTGAGGAAGGCGGGCCGTACACCCAGGGGTTCCAGAAGCCGGGCCGCGTTTTCCGCATGCTGACGGGCCAGCAGTTCCGTGGGAGCCATGAGCGCCGTCTGCCCCCCCTCTTCTATGGCTTTGAGGCAGGCAAGAAAGGCGACAAGGGTTTTGCCGGAACCCACATCCCCCTGTAAAAGCCGGGCCATTGGGTAGGGGCCGTTCATGTCGGCGTTGATCTCCGCAATGGCTTCCCTCTGTCCGCGGGTCAGCTCAAAGGGCAGCCTCTCGATCAGCCGCCGCTGCAGGGCCGAAAGGGTTCCGTCCGCGGTGGATGAGGGCCCTACACCCGCGGCCGCGCTTTTCCGCTCCATGCTCCGCTTTCCTATCATTATTTCAAGGTAGAAGAGTTCGTTGTATATCAGGCTGCGGCGGGCCTTTTCTTTTTCTTCCATGGAGAGGGGGAAGTGAATCGCGCGGATCGCATCTTTCTTTGAAAGGAAGCCTTCACGCGCGGCAATGCTGCGGGGGATCTCGTCTTCCACATTTTCGTTTGCAAGCTGTTCCAGCGCGTTCTTTACCAGTTTGCGGAGCGTTTTTTGCGTCAGATCCCCGCTGAGGGGATACACCGGAAGAATTTTGCCGAAACTTCCGCTTCCCCCCCCATTGCCCTCCAGGGCTTCGCAGTCAAAAGAACTGCTTTGGATTTCACCATACTTGTAATGGAATTTTCCGGTGATGAACCAGCGGCTGCCGGGAACAAACTGTTTTTCCAGAAAATTCCGCTTAAAGCAGAGCAGGGCCGCCTGAGCCGTTTCGTCCCTGACGATCAGCTTTAGGGTACGCATCTTGCCGAAGCCGATCCACTGCTGATCGATAACCGTTACGGTGGTACAGACCCTGGGATTGGTTCCGAAACAGGCCAGGGGAACATAGCGGCTCCTGTCTTCCCAGTCCCGGGGATAGTAGCGGAGGAGATCCGCAACCGTGGTAATGCCGGCCTTCTTCAGCATCGCCTCAATCTTGCTTCCAACCCCCCGGATCGAAGCGACAGGCCGGGAGACGGAACCGGGGAACATTGCCGGCGGCTAGAACGGGAGACGGATGAGGAGCCTGGAAACAATGCGGATCACTATCCCGCCTCCGATTAAGATTGCCAGAAAGAAGGCGATGGAAATGAGAAGCCTTCTCACGTAGGAGCCTATCCTGCCCGGCGAGAAAATTTCCCCTATTCTGTAGAGGATCGGCTGGGAGATGCCGTCGATCACCTGCCAGAAAGGGTGGCGGATATTGAGATTTGCCAGGAATGCGACAAGCCTCAGCGCCAGAATCATCGTAAAGAAGCCCAGGAGAAAGGAAAGGGCCGACCAGAGAGAGGAAAGGGCGATGGCAAGTATTATTCCCAGACTCAGCCTGCCGTAAACGGCAATAGCGGAGAAGACGTTCTGGGCCAGGGAGAGAAAGGCCATGCCGGCAACGGGGGAAAGGTCGAGAAAACCCGTCCGGAGGATCGGAAAACGGCGGAACCAGTTGAGATAGGGATCGGTGATCGATGCCAAAACTTCCCCGGTTCTTCCGTAGCCGCCGCCTGAAAACCAGGTGATCATGATCCGCACGAAGATGATCAGGGAATAGAGCCCGGCCGCTCCCGCAAGAATGTTAAAAATAACCCGTATCATGATGTCTTGCCCCTATAAAAAGCGGCGGCATCGCCGCTTATGCAAATGGAAATAAAACAGGTAATCCCCCGGCTTTGCCGGGGGACTCACAGCGTTTGACAATTCCGGGAGTATAAAATAAGCTCCTGTTAGTGAACCCGGTCAAAGTTTTCAGACAGGAGGCACAAATTCAAGATGTGAATAGTCTAACATATAGCGTGTGGACACGCAAGTATCATGTGGTATTGACAGTCCGCCATGTTCCGGGTCATGCTGGTGACATAGAAAAGGTGGATGCCATGAATACACGTAATTTTTTATATAGTAATGGATTTGGGGGGGGGGGGGGGGGGGGGGGGGGGGGGGGGGGGGGGGGGGGGGGGGGGGGGGGGGGGGGGGGGGGGGGGGGGGGGGGGGGGGGGGGG
>JAIRNJ010000245.1 GCA_031258115.1 Treponema sp.
CTTCCATTTCCCCGACGGAAACCGGCGCTTCCTCAAAGGTTATCACCGTATTTTTTATATAATAGTTATATATACCGCAGATCGCCGGGGCGTCTTTAATGGTTACCGGTCTAATCATCATGCTCCTCCGCAAAAAATGCATTAGCGACTTTCTCCGATGAAGCTCCGGAACCCGGCCGGGGTTTGCGGAGGCTCTCTATATTATGAGAATGAATTGCAGAAATTTACAAGAGATTTGCTATCCTGCCTTGACTTATATAGGCCGCATAGTATATTTCAAGGAGGTGAATTATCGTTGTTTGACGGGCCTTTTGGGGGTCTGTATTTTTTTTATTTTTTCCGCCTGTTATTCTAATCCGGCGATATTGGAGAAGAATACTGAAAGCACGGAAGGCCCGCCGTTAAAGGAGGAGGCAATCCGGGATTCCCAGGACCTTTCGGATTTATCCCCGGAATTTACGGATCTGTCCCCGGAATTTATGGATCTGCCGGTATCCTCCTTTGGGGAAGTCTGGGGTTATGTGATAGGCGGCCGGGAACAGGCTCTGAGGGGCAATTACCCCCTCTCGGATGTCGTATATTTCGGCGCCGAGATAGATACCTATGGTTCTTTAACCGATGTCCCTGACCGGAAGAAACTTACCTGGTTTCCGGGCCGGGTACACCTGGGGGTGGCCTGTAACAGCAGCAGGGCTCTGACCCATTTTGTGCTGGAAAAGGAAGGCGCCGTCCGGAAACAGCTTATCGCCGACCTTTTAGAAGCCTCCCGGTACTATGACGGCCTGCAGATCGATTTTGAGCTGGTTCCCGCTAAGGACGGCGGTAATTTTCTCTCATTCCTGACGGAACTCCGGGCGGGACTTTCGGGTAAGATGTTTACCATTGCCCTGCCGGCGCGGCTTAAAACCCTGCAGGACGATGTCTATGATTACCGAAAGATCAGCCCCCTGGTGGACCGGGTCCTGGTGATGGCCTACGACGAGCACTGGTCTACCAGCGCCCCCGGTCCCATCGCTTCCATGAGCTGGTGCCGTTCCGTTGCATCCTATTCCCTTTCCGTGCTGGAACCGGAAAAACTGGTGATGGGTATTCCCTTCTATGGCCGGACCTGGGGCAGCATAAATCCCTTTAGGGCCTTCTTTTTCTCCGGCATCCAGCGGATAAGGGAAGAAAATCATGTAAGCAGTATCCGCCGGGAAAACGGAATCCCCACCTTTACCTATGAAGCGCCCCTCCTGGTGACGGTCTACTACGAAGATCAATACTCCCTGTCGGCCCGGATGGAGATGTACCGGCATATGGGGGTGGGGGCCATCGGTTTCTGGTCCATCGGCCAGGAAGATCCCGGCTTCTGGAATCTTTTGAAACTGGAATGAAAAGAATAGAGCCGGTCCAGCCATTTTCCAACAGTAGGCCCTCGAAACCTTTTTATGGGTGAAGGGCTGTCATACGGGGTCTCCGGTGTTTTAAGCTGATTCTTGAGGTACTCAATAAGCGCCAGGGCACCTGCTTCGGCGGCGGCCCTTGTTTTGGGTTCCCGAAAAACAGCCAATTCCAGGGAAGGCGGGAAAAGCCCCTCCGTTGCCAGTCCCGGCATACTTCCGGCGGAAGGCCAGAAGCGGGATAAAGGGTAAGGTGATATTTTTTGGTATCCTGACGTTTGTACGTGTAAAATGGACCGGAAGTTTTCATAGTATGGCTCCTTATATTGGAATATGCTTATTCCATAAGTGCACGATGCCATACTTTCAGAGAATTTCGATCGGATAAGAAATTCGCTAATTCCTTATCCTATAAGTAACTGCGGCCTAGAAGACTTGAACTTCCATGCCTCTCGGCACTAGCACCTCAAGCTAGCGTGTCTACCAGTTCCACCAAGGCCGCAATAAGCGTAGTTATAATAGCGAATTTTCCCTTTTTTTGTCAAGGCGAGAGGCAAGAGGAAAAATTAACTATTTTTCGGGGTCATTCGGGACATAGATCCACGATGTCCAAAGGTCCATTGTAATGGTAGACTTCTTTTCGGCATGATAAAATCTCGCCGGATAATAAAGCTCCGGTGAATGGTGTTTCCAATCGCTTTTTTTTAAGAATCCGGTTGTAAAGAAAAATGTCATAACACAGTCCGCATCCAGGTACCCATCATTCATGCCACATCTCTTAATTCGGTATATTGAACTGTTATCAGTTTAACAACCGTAAGTTCTTCATAAGCCTTAATTATCTCATCAGCCTTGTTTTGCGCCTTTTGAATAATAGCATCTTTTACCTGTTTATTGAACGTTTCTTGAATAGCCCTGGTTATTCGTTTTTCAATCTCGTGGCTTAAATCCTTCCCCTTCTCTCCAAGGGAAAAATCAATAACCCGATATGCCCTCCAATAATCGTCCATAGCTCTGCTGTTTGCGGCGTCAATGAATTCCTGATACCCATTCCCTTCCGTCATAACGGAGGTAATGTGGAAATGAACAAGCCCGGCCAATCGCCGCATTGCCTCTTCAGCGCTATCTCCTGAAGCTACAAGACCAAATTCAAGGTTTGTAGCCTCAAAATGGTCATTATCTGCCTTATTTATCAAAAAATGCAAATGCGGTATGTTCCATTCAGTATTTGCCGTATCAAATAAAAATTTTCCAATACCTACAAATTTTTTATCAGTAACAGACACCCCATCATCACCGATCATGGCTTATCCTTTTGTTTCGTTCCCTACAAGACTCGACCAATACGACACTATTTAGCCGTATATATCCATAAAACAACTAAAGAATATAATAAATAACAGATGTAGTCAACAAAAAAATCTTTGACCGGCGCTGGTTTTGAAAAATTCGTCCGGATCCGCTTCCGGAAGCGGACAGAAAAGGGGCGCTTTTTTTGCTTCACTTGTGTCAACTAAGAATTGCCGAAACCCAGGAATTCCAAATTTAAAACCCATTGTCGGCGAATATGAGGCGTTTAACCTGAAAAACGATGAAACAAGCCTTTCAGTAAGCTTTTTTAGTATGGTTGAGCTTGTTTCATCGTTTTTTTCCTAAAAAACCGGTCATAAGGAGCAGTAATTCCAAAATGAGGGAAAGCGGAGAAGGTCCGGGCGCTTATCTGAAAGCGGACACTTGACCGAAGCCCCGAAGGGGCAAGCGCGGCCGCTTTCAGATGTTCTGCCCGGGCCATTTTTTCTTTCAAATTCGGAATTGCTGAACGGGAACATAACGGCCTTGACTTTGATTTGCACAATATGTCTTTTCAGATTCGGAGCGCATTGAACGGCTTGACCGGAGCGAAAAAAACACCTCCGGGGAAGAACGATGGCAGACGCTCGGGAGAGTTGGACCGGTTTTTTTCGTGGTCTACACGGAACGCGGAGAGAACAAGCGGATCATAACAGCCCGTGCCGCGGATAAAGCGGAACGGAGAAGTT
>JAIRNJ010000243.1 GCA_031258115.1 Treponema sp.
GTAGTCCTTTGAAACCACGGCGGCGACTTCCCGCCAGAAACGGGAGGATTCAAGCACATTGGCCTTGTCCACAATACAGAGCTTCTTTCTCCGCAGGGACGCCGCATTGTAGCCGGCCCGGAGCACCCTCTCGATCTCTGTCCGGGAATAGGTTTCCGTATCGAATGCCGCTTCTCCGTCTTCGCTGCGGCCCCTCTTGCCGAAGTAGAGGCCCCCGGTGAGTTCCCGGACAATGAGGATGTCGAAGGAAGCCTTCCCCTCAGGATTACTGTTCCTGAGAACTTCGTCTTTTAGAGGACAGGCGGCCCTGAGCTGCGGCAGCAGTACTGCGGGGCGGAGATTTGCAAATACGCCGAGGCCTGCCCGCAGTCCCAGGAGGGCGCGCTCGGGCCGCAGATGGCCCGGCAGGGTATCCCATTTCGGCCCGCCTACGGCTCCGAGGAGCAGGGCATCGCACTGCTTTGCCGTTTCAAGAGTTTCCTCAGGCAGGGGCTCGCCGGTTTCGTCAATGGCCTTTCCTCCCGCCAGTAATTCTACATAGTTAAACACATGACCCGTCCTGTCGCCGATGCAGTCAAGCGCTTCCGTTGCCTGGCCAATCACGTCGGGCCCGATTCCGTCCCCGGGAACCAATGCTATTTGATAGTTCATTTCTGCTCCTTCCTAATACGAGGCTGTTCCCAAACCATTGAGGTTTTGGAACAAGCTCACGTTACAGATACGTCTTGAATTTACGCTCTATGTCTCCGATAAGCTTGTATTCAATTGAATCAACCAGAGCGGCGCGGCTGGCATCAATAATGTCGGCGGAGACGCCTACGGTACTCCAGTTCCGCTGACCGTCGGTGGATTCAATGAGAACCCTTACCTGCGCCGCGGTAGCATCCTTGCCGTCAATAACCCTGACCTTGTAGTCCTCCAGCCTGACCTGTTCGAGTTCGGGGTAAAAATGCCGGAGGGCCCGGCGGAGCGCGCCGTCCAGCGCGTTTACAGGCCCGTCACCCTCGGCGGCCGCTATCTCGTCCTTTCCTTCCACCCAAACCTTGACCCAGGCATGGGAACACAGGAGAGCTTCTCCTGTAGGATGTTCACTCATCACCCTGTAGGCGAGAATTTTGAAGAGGGGCCTGTAGCGCCCCAGTTCCCGGCGTACAAGAATTTCAAAACTCGCATCAGCCCCTTCAAAGGCCCAGCCTGAAGCCTCAAGGGACTTTAATTTTTCAGACAGTATCTGTGTTACCGGATGATCCTTTGTTATAGACGGATCGATCCTCTTTGCCCTTTCGGCAATCGCGGAACGGCCTCCCATTTCACTCATGAGGAAATGCCTGTCATTCCCTACAAGAAGCGGATCGACATGCTCAAAGGATCTGCGGATCTTGAGAATGCCGTCGGCATGCATGCCCGCCTTGTGGGCAAAGGCATGCGCCCCCACATAGGGCATGTCGTCACTCAGGGAGACATTTGCAATTTCCGCAACCTTTCTGGTTACTTCACAGATGTTCGCCAGCTTTCCTTCGGGAAGGCAGCGGCAGTTCAGTTTCAATTCCAGGCTGGGGATAAGGGCCGCAAGGCTGGTATTGCCGCAGCGTTCCCCGAAACCGGCAAGTGTACCCTGTACATGGCCCGCCCCTGCCCGGACGGCGGCGATGCTGTTTGCAATGGCAAGCCCCGCATCATTGTGCACATGGATTCCCAATTGAAGCGAAGGGGCCTTTAGCTCTGCGATATTTTCAATCACAGCGCCGGCGGCGAGAGCGATCTCATCGGAGAAACAGCCGCCGTTGGTGTCGCAGAGAACGATACGGTCCGCGCCGGCTTCCCGGGCGGCCTTCAGTGTCCCGAGGGCATAATCCCGGTTCGCCTTGAAACCGTCAAAAAAATGTTCCGCATCGTAAATGACGAAGCGGCCCTCCCCTTTAAGAAACGACACTGTTTCTGCAATCATTTCAATGTTTTCTTCAAGGCTTACCCGCAGAACTTCTGTAACATGAAGATCCCAGCTCTTCCCGAATATCACGATCCCTTCGCAGCCTGCGCCGAGAAGGCTGCGGATCTGGGAATCCTCCTCCGGCCTGACTCCTTTTTTGCGTGTGGAACCGAAGGCGCAGAGCCTTGCATGCTTCAGCCTGAGAACTGAAGCCTGTTCAAAAAATTCCAGATCCTTGGGATTACTGCCCGGATTACCCGCTTCGATCCATGCAAGACCCAGATCGTCAAGGGCTTCCACTACCGCAAGTTTATCCCGCAGGGAGAAACTGATCCCCTCTCCCTGCGCTCCGTCGCGAAGGGTGGTATCGAGTATCTCTATGCTGCGTTCCCTGCTATCCATTTTCCTGTTCCCTGTTTCCAGAGGGGGATCCTTGTTCCGCCGCGGCCCGGCCGGATGTTCCGGTCTCATACTCCATCGCATTGACCGCGGAAAGATAGGCTTTTATTGAAGATTCGATAACATCGGTAGAGACGCCGTGACCGTTATAATACCTGTCTTTCCAGAGTATCCTCACCATGGTTTCACCCTGGGAGGCAGAACCGCCGGTGATGGCTCCGATTTCATAGAGTTCCAGTTCCGGTTCCTTCCCGATGATCTGATTGATCGCCTTGAAGATCGAATCAATGGGGCCGTCCCCCAGGGAGACAAGTTTTTTTGTCTCGCCGTTCTTGTGCTGCAGCCGGATCGTCCCAGCGGCTCCGAGTGCGGAACCGGTATTGACAGCCCAGTGATCCAGTTTCCAGGTTTCGGGAGCCGCGGCGGAAAGTCCCATTACCAGGGCCTCAATGTCCCTGTCGCTGACATTTTTCTTTTTGTCGGCAAGATCCTTGAATTGCGCAAAGAGGATTTCCAGCATTTCGCCGTCCGGTGCAAATCCAAGTTCCTTCAGCCGGGCCTCAAAGGCATGGCGGCCCGAATGTTTACCGAGCACCATCACCTTATGAGGAATACCGATTGATTCGGGAGTCATGATCTCGTATGTTTCCCGTTTTGCCATTATCCCGTGCTGGTGTATCCCCGCTTCATGCGCAAAGGCATTGTCCCCGACGATGGCCTTGTTGGGCTGAACCTTTACGCCGGTTACCTGGGAAACAAGACGGCTGGCCGCGTAGATCTGGGTACTGTCTATCCCGGTATCCGCATCAAGCAGATCCCGCCGCACCCTGAGGCTCATCACGATCTCTTCCAGAGACGCATTCCCCGCCCGCTCCCCTATGCCGTTAACGGTGCATTCGGCCTGGCCCGCGCCGTTGCGGATCGCAGAGATACTGTTGGCTACGGCAAGGCCCAGATCGTTGTGGCAGTGTACCGAAAGCCGCGCCTTTTCGATATGGGGAGTGTGTTCCCTGATGTAACGTATCCTTTCCCCGAATTCGTCGGGCATTGCATAACCGACGGTGTCGGGAAAGTTGACCGTTGTGGCTCCCGCTTCGATGGCCTCTCCGAATACCTTGCAGACAAAATCAGGTTCGCTGCGGAATGCGTCTTCCGCGGAAAACTCCACATCGGAACAGAATTTCTTTGCGTATTTGACAGATTCAACGGCGCTGACCAGTACCTGATCGGGAGTCATCCTGAGTTTATATTCCATGTGAATGGGACTGGTGGCAAGAAATACATGCACCCTGGGACTGACTGCCTTTGCCAGAGCCTCCCGCGCCGCATCAATATCCTGCTCCCTGCAGCGGCAGAGTCCCGCAACGATACTGTTTTTGACGATACCCGCGATGGTCTTCACCGATTCGAGATCTCCGGGACTGGATACGGGAAAACCCGCTTCCATAACATCCACGGAAAGTTTTTCAAGCTGCCGCGCTACTTCGATCTTTTCCTGCAAATTCATGCTGCATCCGGGTGCCTGTTCCCCGTCCCGCAATGTCGTATCAAATATCACAATACGGCGGGTCTTATCGTTACCTGACATATATTCTCCTTAGAGGCTCTTTCAAAACTTCAGTTTTGAAAGAGCAACCTTTAAAAATAGCTTTTTTGTAGGCCGCAGGCCGAAAAACTGCAAAAGCCTCTGCAAAACTAACCGAGTTTTGCAAGAGGCTTCTTAATCTTTTTTTAACCAACTCATCATCCCTCTCAATTCTTTTCCGACTTTTTCGATGGGATGCTCAGCTTCCATCGCGCGCATGCGGTTGAAGTTGGGACGGTTCACCCGGTTTTCAAGAATCCACTCACGGGCAAACCTGCCGTTTTGAATATCCTTCAAAACATCCCGCATGGTATTCCTGGTTTCCTCCGTGATGATCCTGGGACCTGTAACATAATCTCCGTATTCGGCGGTATCGGAAATTGAATAACGCATAAAGGAAAGGCCGCCGCGGTTTACAAGATCGATGATGAGCTTCATCTCGTGCATCACTTCAAAGTAGGCGCTCTCCGGCTGGTAGCCCGCTTCGACAAGAACTTCGTAGCCTGCCTTCATCAGTGCGGAAACGCCGCCGCAGAGTACGGCCTGTTCACCAAAGAGATCCGTTTCGGTTTCTTCCTTGAACGTTGTTTCAAGCACGCCGGCTCTCGCTCCTCCGATGGCCGCGGCATAGGCAAGCCCCAGCCGCTTTGCGTCCCCGCCTGCATCCTGATACACCGCGATGAGACAGGGAACCCCGGCGCCCGCCTGGTACTGTTCCCGCACGGTGTGGCCGGGCCCCTTGGGAGCGATCATCACAACGTTAATGCCGGGAGGCGGAACAATCTGTCCAAAGTGAATATTAAAGCCGTGGGCGAACGCGAGAGTCTTTCCCGGTTTCAGCGCGGGCTTGATCGACTCTTCATAAAGAGCCGCCTGTTTTTCATCATTGATAAGGATCATGATGAAGTCCGCTGCGGTAGCGGCTTCCTTTGCCGTCTTCACTTCCAGGCCCGCCTGTTCAGCCTTCTTCCAGGAGGGGGAACCCTCGTAGAGTCCTACAATCACCTTCATTCCGGATTCCTTTGCGTTAAGCGCATGAGCATGTCCCTGCGAACCGTAGCCGATCACCGCGATGGTTTTGCCTTTAAGAACCCCCAGATCGCAATCTTTTTCATAATACATAGTAGCCATATTGCCTCCTTCGCAGGTTCTTGCCTGCGTTATGTGTGAGTAACCGGTAATCGTCTTTTGGCCCAGGGCCCAAGCAATTACCGCTATTTAATGAGCAGTTCGGATACGGAAAGTACGAGGGAGCCGCGTTCCAGTGCAACAAGACCGGTGCGGGCCAATTCAAGAATGCCGTAAGGGCGTAACAGGAGAAGGAGGCCGTTGAGCTTTTCTATATCGCCCGTGGCCTCGATGGTAATGGTAGAGGAAGATACGTCTATAACCCGGGAACGGAAGATCCCGGCAATTTCGATCACCGCAGGACGGGAAGTTTCACCGGCATTGATCTTAACCAGCATGATTTCCCGGCGGATACAGGATTCAGGTTCCAGTTCCCGAACGGCGATTACATCAACCAGTTTGCCGAGCTGCTTGATGATCTGTTCGAGGACATCATCTTCCCCGCTGACAGCAATGGTCATTCGGGATATTGAACCGTCCTCGGTTTCGCCAACAGTGAGACTGTCTATATTGAAGCCGCGGCGGGCAAAAAGCCCCGAAACCCGGCTTAAGGTACCCGCGCGGTTTTCCACCAGAGCGGACACCACATGTTGCTTCACATCAACCTCCGCTAAAAGTCTAACAAAAAAAAAGAACGATGGCAAGTACGCTTGTTCCAAAAAACGGGATAAACGCATTTGTAAAAGTTTTATCGTCCTTACAACGAATCCTCCTTTTCAATATTCCCGTATTTCTGCGAAAAGGGCATAATGACGCCCCTCAGCAAGTCCGGCCCCAGAATCACGGAAACGGTATCCACAATCTCCGCCGGTATTTCTCCGTAAAAGGCTTCGGCAATTGCCCCGGTGACGCAGGCAATCGTGTCGCTGTCGCCGCCGATTGATACGGCCAGCCGGACGGCGCTTTCAAAATCATCGCTTTCCAGAAACGCCAGTATGGCTTCAGGAACCGATCCCTGGCAGCTTACGTCAAATTCATAGCCGGGCCGTATTTCATCCAGGGTTCTGTCAAGGTTATAGCCGAATGTTTTGGCGATAAATTCCCTGATTTCCTTCTTTGTTTTTCCCTTACGCGCCAAAAAGACCCCGGCGGCAACCGCCTGTGCGCCCTTGATTCCCTCGGGGTGATTGTGGGAAACTTCCGCGCTCTTTTTCGCCTCCTCCATGACAGCCTCGATGGTATTGCAATACCAGCCTATGGGACTGGACCGCATCGCGGAGCCGTTGCCCCAACTGTTATAGGGCTCAGGCTTTTCCTCGTATAGCCAGCCCTCAAAATGGCCGCCGTAACTCCGATAGTGATACATCCTGCCGTACTTTTGGTATGTTTCGGTATAGTCCAGCTTTTTGAGCAGCGCCTCCATCGTGGCTATGGTAAGGACGCTGTCATCGGTAAAATAAGTTTCCCTGGTAAACAAGTTAAACTCAGTCGTTTTGACATTGTCAAACTCATAGGCCGAGCCGATTATATCGCCCGCCACCGCGCCAAGAATAAGCCGGTTCTTTGTCATTTTTTTTCTCCTTTATTCTTAAGTATAAATCGATGGGCCGCCCGCCTGAAAATTTGTACTGCGGCAGCGCCGCCGCGGAAAGGGCGATACCGGTAGGCACGCCGGTACGAACATCAGATGACCCCGCCGAACCAGTCGTTCCAGTGCCCGACGGTGCAGAAAAGCCCCACTGTGGCGAGGACCGGTTTTAGCAGGGGCAGCATAATCCTCACCAGCCGCATAAAGACGCCGGCGCCATCCACCATGGCAGCATCCTCGATCTCCTAGCAGCCTTTTCAGGGCGAGGTAGCTCATTTTCCAACGGAGACAAATTCGGCGGTTTCGGCTAATTCTTTCCTGACCAGTTGGCCGATAATTTCCGCCGGGGTTTGATGGGTGGCTTCCGCCTTTGTTCTGATGTAGTTTGCCGCAACACTGTCCAGGGCTTCAAGCAATATTTTCTGTCGCGCAAATACCCCCGGTATACCGGTCAGGCGGGGAGTTGTCCTTGTTAAAAGATTGTCAAGAGCGGCGGCTTCTTCTTCAGTCATTCGTGCCATGTTTTTCCTCTATTCCCAACTGCTTGCGGAACGCATCCCGGCACTTCATGGCATGGAATACGTTGATACTATGCTCGTCAATGA
>JAIRNJ010000262.1 GCA_031258115.1 Treponema sp.
TATTTTCGCGGAAAAACCGGTTCAAATCCCGGCGGAAACACGATTCGTTTTCCCTTCAGCGCGAAATATGAAAAATTCCCCTGAACGAAGAACCCAGGAGCTTGCTCCTGGGTATCTTCATTATTCCCTCGTTTTTCCCTATCGTTTACATACCAATACAATCCATTTTTTCAGGAGGAATATGAACATGATTACCATCAATAAAAATCACAAACAGCTTGAGCCGCTTTGGACCGGCCTGAAAAGCCAGGAAGGCAACCCGAATTTCAACCGCCTTTATTCGGAACTCCGCTTTCTCTGCGCTGTTTCGGACAGCCTGCAGGGCAAGTATGACGGTCTCCTGGAGGAAGCCGCCGCCGCTTTGGCCGGGGAGATCAGGGACTGCGAATTCGCTGTCGCCGGTACGGTGAAAAAAATCGAAAGCATGCTCTCCCCCATGGCGGCAGAGGCAAAGAGTTTCGAATTTATCTGTGTAAGTCATGCTCATATCGACATGAACTGGATGTGGGGTTATCAGGAAACGGTTTCGGTGACTCTCGCTACCATGCGGACCATGCTTGACCTTTTGGAAGAGTACCCTGACTTCGTTTTTTCCCAATCCCAGGCCTCGGTGTACCGTATCGTTGAGGAATTTGCTCCGGACATGTTTGAGGAGATAAAGAAAAAAATAAAGGAAGGCCGTTGGGAGATCACTGCCTCCACCTGGGTCGAAGCGGACAAGAACATGCCCTCGGGCGAGAGTCTTTCCCGGCACATACTTTACACCAAAAATTATATCGCTGAAAAATTCGGCGTCCCACGGGAGGATTTGGTCATCGACTTTGAACCGGACACCTTCGGCCACAGCCGCAACGTTCCGGAGATCCTTAACTCCGGCGGCGTAAAGTACTACTACCACTTCAGGGGCCACGTGGGGGAAAAAATCCTCTACCGCTGGAAAGCGCCCTCGGGCGCGGACCTAATTGTTTACAGCGATCCCTTTGCCTATTTGGGGCCTATAACCTACGAATTAGCGGAATACGCCCCTGAGATGGCGCGGATAACAGGCGGCAAAACATTGATGAAGGTCTACGGCGTAGGCGATCACGGCGGAGGCCCCACCAGACGGGATCTGAACCGTATCATAGAGATGAATGCCTGGCCCCTATTCCCCAAATTCACCTTCGGCAGACTGAGGGATTATTTTAACACTGCGGAATTAAGAAAGGCCGGTCTGCCTGTATTGGAAGATGAGATCAATTTTATCTGTGACGGCTGCTACACCACCCAAACCAGGATCAAGGCGGGGAATCTTAAAGCCGAACGCCTCTTGCAGGATGCCGAATTTTTCGCCTGCGCCGGAACCGTACTGGCCGGCAGGCCCTATCCCGCGGATAGTTTTGCCGAGGCCTGGCGGAAAACCCTGTTCAATCAATTCCATGACATCATCCCCGGTTCAGGCGTTATCCAGACCAGGGAATACGCCTGCGGTGAGTATCAAAAGGTTTTTGCCACCGCCGAATCCGCGTCTACCCTGTCGCTGGAAGCCATTGCAAAAAACATTAACACATCTCCGCTGTTCAACGGAGCCGCGCCGCCTTTTGAGTCTACCGGTCAGGGCGCCGGCGCAGGTTACGGTCAGACCGGACGCGGCGTGGGCAAGGAACGCGTTTATCATGTCTTCAACTCTCTGCCTTATGACCGGCAGGATGTTGTCGTTGTGACCATTTGGGATTACGAAGGTGATATTTCCCAGATCGCCGCCAAAGACGGTAAGGGCAAAGCCCTGCGAATCCAGGCTGTTGAGTCCGCCGGATACTGGGGCCACCATTTTGACAATATCCTGGTGGATGTCGCGGTCCCGGCCTGCGGATACGCCACCGTTTTTATCGAAGAAAAACCGGACTTTACCCCGAAAACGGGTTTTTACAACGATATGCGTGTCCAGACTCCCGATACATTCGTTCTGGAAAATGAATATCTCCGGGTCTGCTTCAACCCCCTGGACGGCAGTATTGCTTCCCTTATGGACAAAAAAAGCGGCGCCGAACTGGCCCCGCCGGAAGGCGGTATGGGCATCTTCCGCCTGGCCAACGAATGTATCCACAAGGCAATAACCAACTGGGACGGAGGCATGTCCGCGTGGTTTATAGGGCGTTTCAATGAGATCTGCAGCATCAACCGGCGGCTGGAGATAGTTCCCTTCGTTACAGGTGAATTGCGGAACGCATTCAGGATGAACGGATTTTTTGGGAATAATTCCGCTATCACGGTGATTGTCTCCCTCGATGCGGGAGCGAAACTCCTTAGGTACGAGGTTTCCTGTGACTGGCACGAATACGCCGGCGAACTGACGCATGGTCCCGGAGGTTTCGACGGCATTGGCAGTGCTAAGATGGTACGCCAGGAAGGGACGATCCCTAATCTCCACTTCTATGTGCCGTTGAATTACGCCGGAAAGTATCACTATGACATCCCCGGAGGGTTCACGGTACGGTCTCCTGCCGGCATGGATCTTCCTGCCCAGAGCCTGGTACTTGCGGAAAATCCCGGCCGGCCGGTTTCTTTGGCCCTGTTCTCCCAGGACAAGTACGGATTCCGCTGCCTTGAAAAGAGCATGGCCCTTACGCTCATCCGGGGATCAAACCATCCTGACAGGAATCCTGAGAACCACGAACACCGGATTGAGTTCGCTCTTGCTGTAGTCCCTGCGGGGGAAGCCGCGAATGCATCGGTTTTTAAAAACAGCCTCTGTTACCGCCACCCTTTCACGGTTATTTCCGGGAAGGAGCACACAGGGAAGCTGGAACTATCAGGTTCCCTTATCTCCCATAGGGCAGGCAGTATCGCAATATCGGCGGTTAAACAGGCCGAGGGGGATGCAAAAAAGATACTCCTCAGGGTATACGAAACCGATGGCAAAAATACGGCTGCGGAATTCGATCTGGGCTTTACAGTCAAGGCGGCGTACTTTACCGATGTGACTGAAAAAAAGCGGCTGGATACTATCACCCTTAAAGAGGGCGGGAAAACCCTCAGCTTTGATGTCCCGCCTTACAGTATCCGCGCTGTTGAACTGGAACTAGCGTAGGGCGGTGCATTAGGTAACTACAGGCGTATGCTTGTCAATATATTTTTCGGAGGTGTAGTATGAAACGTTTTATTGTAGGGGTAAGCGTACTGTTTATCCTCTCTTTCGCTCAGGTGTTTGCCGCAGGCGATCGGCAGGGAGCCCAGACAGGGTCTTCGGGAAAGCCCACAACCGTGCTTTTCTGGATCCTAGAAGATCCGGAGGGGGATAACAAAAAACTTGTGGATGAGTACAACAGACTCAACCCGAATGTAACTATTATTCCAGCGTTTCTTTGTAGAAGGGATCACTATGGGAGCGATTAAAGGATAACTGCATCGGACTAAAGTCCGCGGTCTGTCCGTAAAGCAACCCGCCTTCAATCTTGAAGTGCGAACCTACGGTCCGCTGCAGGGGCTCCTGCAGTTTTTCGGCCTACGGCCTACAAAACTGCGTTTTTAGAGCTTGGTCTTCCAAAATTGGATTTTGGAACAGCCCCGATTGTTACAGTATTACAAAACACGGTGGAATTCCACTGCCGTTCGTAAGCATTTCCCTTATTTTTCTTGACTATTGCCAAATTCAGGATAAAATAAATCATATGAGCTTGTTCCAAAACCACACCGGTTTCGGAACGAGTTCCCGGAAAACCGGTCAGGTCCGGTTTTCCGCTAAATTCTAAAGAAGGAGAATTTTTATGAGAAAAGTATTTGCCGGTATCCTTGTCCTGTTTATTGCAGGCGGCGCCCTTTTTGCAGGCGGTAAACAGCAAAGCACGGGAGGAGGAAGCCCCACATTATCGCCTCCGGGACTTACGGGGGACGCTCTGGCCTTCAGCAAATTCACCAAACCGGTGGATGTCCATATCGGGATGAGTGTCAGCCCCATTGATACTACCCTTCCTCCGGGAGATACTGTGCAAAACAACCAGTATACCCGCTATCTTAGGGATAATTACAATATCAATGTCATTGTTGACTGGTCGGCCGCAGAAGGGAACGATTTCAATCAGAAAGTCTCCCTCTGTATAGCCAGCAATACCCTGCCCGACGGTCTCAATGTACGATCCCACACCTATATGCTCAAGGCCGCCAAATCGGACATGCTCTATGATATTACCAGTCTGTTCCAGCAGTACGCTTCTTCCCAGGTAAGGGGGATTATAGAATCGACCAAGGGCCGCGCCATGGAGATGGTATCCTATAACGGGAAGATGATCGCCCTCCCCAACATCACCGTTACCACTGATGGCGTGCACATTCTCAATGTCCAGAAACAGTGGCTGGATCAGTACGGCCTTCCCGTTCCCAAAACCCTTGACGACATAGAAAATGCGGCGCGGGTATTCAAGGAGAAGAAACCTGCGGGAAACGCAACGATTCCGATTGTCGGCCCGGACAAGAACACGAAGCTCTACTGTAACTTTATCGAGTCTTCGAATCTCGGTAACGGCCTCGATCCGGTTTTTGCCGCGTATGATACCTATCCCGGCTACTTCCTGGACAACGGAAACGGAACGGTTTCCTACGGTTCTCTCGATCCCAAAATGAAGGAACCGCTCCAGCGTCTTGCACGGTGGTACAAGGAAGGACTTCTCGATCCCGAACTGGGCAGCCGCGACAATTCCGGTGAGCCTGTAAACGCAAACCAGGCCGGTATGCGCTTTGGCCCCTGGTGGGCTCTGGGTTACGGGAACGGGGATTCCTTCAAGAACAATCCCAAGGCGAACTGGCAGGCCTATCCTGTGTATTCCAGCAATGGGAAATGGAATGCCCACATGAAGGCCCCCGGCACGGAAGCCTGCCTTATCAGCAAGAAGGCTTCCCCCGATGTGGCTGCGGCGATCATCATCATGTATAACGCCCTGGTTCGGGATGAAGCGACCTTTGACACCTCTGTTGCCATCGGCTGGTACCCCCTGCGAACCGTTGCGGCGGCTGCGGACGAGTGCGAATATGAGTACAACGAACTGACCAAGGTTCTCAAGGGCCAGACGAAGCCTGAAGACTACAACAACCCCATGTCCATCTACAAGCTCATGTACCATGACGCCCAGTTGATCAGGAACGTTATCCCCGGTTACTCCCCCAACAGGGATCTGAATGTCGAGGATTTCAGCATGGCCAACGCCGGTGACTTTAACCGATCTTATGCCATCATGGTGGGCGACCGGCCCTATGCGACCGTGAAGCTGGACAAGGAAGTGTACAGCGTTACCTACAGCATGACGGATCTCCTGGAACAACGCTGGCCCAACCTCTGGAAGATGGAATCCGAAGTGATGATGAAGATTATCACCGGGCAGGCCGATATCGGCAGTTTTGATAAATTTGTTTCGGACTGGAAGGCGCAGGGAGGCCAGGGTATTCTGGATGATCTTGCGGTCCAGTTCCTGAAGAAATAGCCCTCATAAGGAGGACGGCGGCTGATGAAAAGGCGTACGGCGCTTCAGTTCCATTACGGACTCATGACCCTGCCGGGTTTTCTCTGGCTCTTCCTGTTCAGTATCGTTCCCATGTACGGGATCGTGATGGCTTTTCAGGACTTTAACCCGAGCCTTGGTTTTTTCAGATCCCGGTGGACAGGTTTTGCAAATTTTGAATACCTTTTCATGCTGGGGGATTCAAAGCAGGTTATCATCAACACACTGATCATTGCGGTGGGAAAGATGATTCTCAACCTGGTCTTCCCCCTGGCCTTTGCCCTCCTCCTTAACGAGGTACGCATTCGTGTATACAAAAAATTTATTCAGACCATTGTCTACCTTCCTCATTTTATTTCCTGGGTAATTCTGGCAAGCGTGGTATTGAATATATTCGGTTACCGTGGGGTGATAAACACCATAACCGCCCTGTTCGGCGCCGAACCAAAGGTCTGGATGACCGACGCATCCATATTCCGGCAGCTTGTAATCGGCACGGAGGTATGGAAAGAGTTCGGTTACAACGCCGTCATCTTCCTTGCCGCCCTTACCGGAATAAATCCCAATCTCTATGAGGCCGCTGCGATCGACGGCGCAGGAAGACTGCGTTCCACCTGGCATGTCACCCTGCCGGGGATCAGCAGCACCATTGTTGTGCTCGGCGTCCTGGGACTGGGCAATGTGCTCAACGCCGGTTTCGATCAGATCTACAATCTCTACAATCCCATGGTGTATTCCTCGGGCGACATTATTGATACATGGGTATACCGCATGGGGCTGATCAATCTTCAATTTTCCCTTGCCACTGCGGCCGGGCTCCTGAAGTCCGTGGTAAGTTTTGTGCTTATTGTAAGTTCCTGGCTTATGGCCTATAAGTTTGCCGATTACAAGGTTTTTTAGGCTGGGGGCGTATGATTCAAACCAGATCCGCGGCTGAACGCATATTCAATGTCGTAAATATTGTTGTAATGGGACTGCTTGGTTTTTCCTGCCTCTATCCTCTCTGGTATGCCCTCTGCCTCTCCATTTCCGACAAGTCCGCCGCAAACGCAGGACTTGTAACATTCTATCCCATAGGCTTTACGCTTATCTCCTATAGGGAGATTATGAAAGACATCATGTTTTTCAATTCCTTCTGGATTTCAATTCAAAGAACGGCCCTGGGAACCGCGGCAACCATCGCCGCCCTTGTTACCATGGCCTATCCCCTTTCAAAACACAAACGGGATTTCAGGCCCAGGGGTGTCATGATGTGGGTCGTCATTTTCTGCATGCTCTTTAACGGCGGTACGATTCCCTGGTACATCACGGTAAAAAACTACGGCCTTATTGATTCGATTTGGGCGCTTGTGCTGGGCGGCAGTCTTCCTGTTTTCAATCTGATTCTGATGGTAAATTTTTTCCGGGCGATCCCAAAGGATCTTGAAGAAGCCGCAGTTGTGGATGGCGCCGGGCCATGGAAGATCCTCTTTATGGTGGTTGTGCCCTGTTCAATTCCGGTCATTGCAACGATTGTGCTTTTTACCGGCGTGTATCACTGGAACGAATTCTTTCAGGGCCTGGTGCTCACCACCAACGAAAGCCGCTATCCCCTCCAGACCTATATACAGCAACTGGTGGTCAACATCCAGGCTTCAACCCTGTCCAAGGACATGATAGAGAATCTCTTCAAGCTCTCCAATAAATCCCTTAATGCGGCAAAGGTTTTCATCGCCATGATACCGATGCTCGTGGTGTACCCTTTTTTGCAGCGCTACTTTATTTCCGGCATCATGCTGGGCGCGGTAAAGGAATAGAAAATAGACTTTGTTTGGGTAAATATATGCGGGTTTTGGAGAAAGCTTGCGTATTCGGATAAAAACGTTTACGTAAACGTTTGACAATACTTCCCCCGGTGTGCTATCCTGAAATTCATGGAACCAAAAGGGACGCCTGCACAAGCTGCCGAAGGCTCTTTAGATGCCGCGCAGCGGGTTCAACTACAGCCAACTTCCCTACGCAGGCTGCCCACGGTAAAGGATGTAGCCGCTGCCGCGGGGGTTTCCATTGCGACGGTGTCCCATGTACTCAACAAAACACGTTTTGTTTCAGGCGAGACTATTACACGGGTGGAAAAGGCTGTCAGGGATCTCAGATACCGGGCCAATCCCGTTGCCCGCAATCTCCGTTCCGGGGAATCCCGGCTGATAGGCTATGTGGTTTCAAACCTCGACTGCTTCTTCTATACCGATATGGCCGCGGGAATCGAGAAAACCCTGGACGGGATGGAGCTTTCCCCCGGCTACCAGCTTTTTATCATGGATTCCAAGGATTCAAAACAGAGGGAGATACAGAATATCGAATCCCTGCTGTTCCGGGGTGTGGACGGTATCATCATTGCGCCGGCCATTACCGGTTACGACTTTCTCAGGGACATGCTGGGCGAAAATTTCCCCCTTGTTTTTGTGGATCGACGGCCCGAAAACTATGAAGCGGACTGTATTCTTCTCGACAACAGGAGGGCCGGTTTTGAGGCTGCGGAAAGTCTGATCAAAAAAGGACATAAAAAGATCGCCTTTGTTACCTACCATTACGGTGAGGAAAGCATAGACCCTACGATACGGGAACGGATTGAGGGTTTTGAAGAGGCTCTCAAAACGGCGGGGCTGTGTCCTGATCCTTCGCTGGTACGGGCGGTTCCCGGCGCCAGCTATACCAGGGCCTCCCTCCGGCACGGAGAGGCCTACCGGATCACCGGAGAACTTCTGGAAAAAAATATAGACGCCCTCATCTGCGGCAACAGTTTTGCTGCTGTCGGAGCGGTGAGCCGCGTGAATGATGCGGGGCTCCGCATGCCGGAGGATCTGGCCCTGATTACCTTTGACGATGACCTGTGGATGTCCATGACGAGTCCTCCGCTTACATCGGTGGTGCAGCCGGGGGAAAGCATGGGGACGCTGGCCGCCGAAAGGCTGCTCACGCGTTTGTGGGAAAGGGATCTGTCTTACGAGACCTTCCGGTTTCCCGCAAGAATAAACTACCGCGGTTCCTGCTGAAGGGGCCGCGGAAATAGTAGAATTATTCGGAAACTTCAGTTTTTCGAATAATAAGCGCTAAAATACCGCAATTTCGCGGCCCTAATGCGGAAAATTGCAGCATGTATTTGCAATATGATGGTATTTAGTCCATTATATATAAAGATAAATGCGTCCTTCCGGGCCGCAGGAGACAAGGAGATCAGGAATGAAAGAACCGGTTCTGGTGGTAATGGCGGCCGGGATGGGGAGCCGCTACGGTGGACTCAAACAGATTGACCGGATTGGCAGGGCGGGAGAAGTGCTCCTGGACTATTCGGTGTATGATGCCCTCCGCTCAGGTTTCGCCAAAGTGGTGTTCATTATCCGTCATGACATAGAGGCGGATTTCAGGGAAGTGGTGCTTTCCCGGATGGAAGGAAAGGTCGATTTTGCCCTGGCTTTTCAGGAATTGGACAGTCTTATTCCCGCAGAGATTCTTGCCGAAGCGAAAAAGAACGGCCGCAGTAAACCATGGGGAACGGCTCATGCCCTGCTCTGCGCGGAAAAGTGCATAGACGCGCCTTTTGCCGTGGTGAATGCCGATGACTTTTACGGCCGGGAAGCTTATGCGGTATTGGGAAAATTCCTCAGATCCTCTCCGCAGGAAGGAGCTATTGTCCCCTTCAGATTGGAACAGACGTTGAGTCCGCGCGGTACTGTTACCAGGGGAATCTGCGTGATAAAGAACGGCCGCCTTGAGCAGGTTGAAGAACTCAAATTAATCGAAAAACAGGACGGGCAGATCTTCAATACGGAGAATGACGGGAAGAAACGGCCCCTTGCGCCGGATGCTCCGGCCTCCATGAACTTCTGGGGTTTCCCCGCTTCGGTCTTCTCCGGCCTTCAGTCCTATTTTGAAGATTTCCTGAAACGTGAAGGCGGGGAACTGAAAAGTGAATGTTATGTTCCTCTCTGGGCGGACTGGCTTGTAAAGACAGGAAAACTGAACATAAAAAGCCTTGAGGCGGACAGCGAGTGGTTCGGCGTCACCTACAGGGAAGACCGGGAAATAGCCCAGAAACGCATTGCGGAACTTACCGCTGCAGGCGTGTATCCTGAAAAACTCTGGAGCTGATACGGTATAAACAAGGAGACAGAGGTGAAAATTTTAGCGATAGGCGGAGCGGGCTATATAGGGAGCCATGTTACACGGGAGTTTTTGGACAGGGGGCACAGGGTAACGGTATTCGATAATCTTTCTTCCGGGCTGCGGGAAAACCTTTTCCCCGGGGCGCCCTTTGTCCACGGGGATATCATGGACTATACCCAATTGGTCAGGACGATGAAAGAGGGTTACGACGCACTGATACTGTTGGCCGCATGCAAGGCGGCGGGAGAATCAATGACAAACCCGGAAAAATATTCGCTGCGGAACATCAATGGTACTGTTAATATCCTCAATGCGGCCTGTGAAACCGGGATAAAGAATTTTGTGTTTTCCTCCAGCGCCGCCGTCTATGGAGAACCCGAGTATCTTCCCATTGACGAAAAACACCCCACAAAACCCGAGAACTACTATGGTTTTACCAAAAGGGAAATAGAACTCTTTCTTGAATGGTACGAAAAACTAAAAGACATACATTTTGCCAGCCTCCGTTATTTCAATGCGGCAGGCTATGATGTAAAAGGCCGCATCAAGGGAAAAGAACTGAACCCCGCGAACCTTATCCCCGTCATCATGGAAGCCGCTGCGGGAATCCGCAGGGAGGTACAGGTTTTTGGGAAGGACTACCCTACCCCCGACGGTACCTGCATCCGGGACTATATCCATGTTTCCGATTTGGCAATCGCCCATGCGGCCGCGCTGGACTACATATCGGGCAGGGGAAAAAGCCTTATTGTCAACCTGGGAAGCGAAACCGGTTCTTCGGTGCTGGAAGTAATAGAATGCGCACGCAAGGTAACGGGAAAACCCATTCCCGTAAAGATCACGGAGAGAAGGCCCGGCGACCCGGCAAAACTTACTGCCGGCGCGGCCTATGCCCTGGAAACTCTGGGCTGGAAGGCCCAATACTCAGACCTGGAAACTTTAATTAGGACCAGCTGGGAAATCTACAAGAATTGAGGTGGATACCATGAATGCTGCCGAATTAGCGAAAATGCTGGAAAGCGAAAAAATCAGGAAACTCTTTGGGGAGCTTTACGGTGACAGCGTTACTGTCTATGAGACGCAGAAAAAACGGTATTGCGATCTTCTGGATGATTTTACAAAACGTTTCGGCAGCCCGGAGGGAGTACGGCTCTTTAGTTCCCCCGGCCGGAGCGAGATTGGCGGCAACCACACGGATCACAACCACGGTAAAGTTCTTGCGGCCAGCATTCAGCTTGACTGCATAGGAGCGGCGGCCCCTTCTGCCGACAACAAAATTCATATCAAAGATTTTACCTATAACGAAGATTACGAAGTAGATCTCTCGGAGCTGGGGGACGGGAATCATGTGGGGCCGCAGAAAGGCTCCAAGGCGCTGATCCGGGGGATCTGTGCGGGTTTCAAAAAAAACGGTTTCAAAACCGGCGGCTTTTCAGCTTCCTTCACAAGCCATGTGATCCCCGCATCGGGGGTAAGTTCCTCCGCCTCCTTTGAAATGATCATCGCGTACATTCTCAACCGGTTCTACAATGACGGAAAGATCCCCCTGGAGAAGATGGCCGCCGCAGGCCAGTTTGCGGAGAATGTCTATTGGGGCAAGTCGTCGGGGCTCCTGGACCAGATGGCCTGTGGGGCGGGCGGTCTTGTTGCCATGGATTTTGAAGAGCCCTCCTCCCCGGTGGTGGAGAAAATTCCCTTTGATTTTGCGGCAAAAAAGTACCGTGTCGTACTTGTAAACACAGGAGGAAACCACGCCAATCTTTCCGATGAATACTCAGCGATCCCTTCTGAGATGAAGCAGGTGGCCCGGTTTTTCGGCAGGGAGGTGCTCCGGGGCATCAGCGCCGAAGAAATTGCCGGAAAACTCCCCGAAATCCGCGCCGCCTGCGGCGACCGGGCGGTACTGCGGGCCTTTCACTTTGAAGGGGAAAACAACCGGGTAGCTGAGGAAATCGCCGCGCTCAAGTCAAATAATTTTCCCCTCTTCCTTAAGCATATCGGTGAATCGGGGAATTCGTCGTGGAAATGGCTGCAGAACATTTATGTTCCCTCCGGCCGCCCCCTCGAACAGGGTCTTTCCATCGGCCTTGCCCTAACGGAGATCTTCATCCGTAAGAGAGGCCTTGATACCGGGCCCCAGGGCCCCAGGGCTGCCTGCCGGGTTCATGGAGGCGGCTTTGCGGGTGTTATACAGGCATTCCTCCCCGAAGAAACGGTTTCCGCGTATGAAGAGTGGATAAACCGTTCCATGCCGAACAGGGGGGACAAAAGGGCAGTCTTTGTCATGTCGATCCGTCCCTACGGGGTTATTGAGGTCGAGGCGTGACCGGAAACAGCCGCCATTGCCCAGTTACCCGGGATATAATATAATTTTATATAGAATGAAGAAATCGTACAGATTGTTTTCCCGGTATATCTTCTCCGATACACTTCCCCTGGAAGGCAGAATTCTCAATCTGGTTATCCTCTTTGGAATTATTGCGGCTATATTCTACAGTATTGCCCGCGCCGTAAAGGAAGAAACCCCCGTTTTTCTGATTATTACCCTGAGTATTATCATAGTCGCTGTTACGCTGCTGATTCTGAGCAATAAATTCCGTCTCTATTCGATGATGTCCCGGCTTGCAGTCTTGTTGGTGTGCCATATCCTCCTTCCCCTGCTTTCCTTTTTTGTCGGGGGCATTGATTCGGGAATGCCGGCTTATTTTGTGATGAGCATAGTTCTTATCTTTCTGGTTCTAAACGGAATTGAATGTATGATCAATGTCGCTCTCAACATGATCATAATCTCTTTTTGCTATTATTTCCAATATAAACACCCCGGCCTGATCAAGCCTTTTGATGCCGAAATTCTGCGCATTGCCGATCATCTGCAGATCACATTCACCGCAGGGCTCTTTATTGGTTTTGTGATCAAATTCCAGAACAGTATCTACATAACCGAAAAACGCAAGGCCGATGCGGCTTCACGGGCAAAAGCGGACTTTCTGGCCAATGTGTCGCACGAGATCCGTACCCCCCTCAATGCGATTATAGGCCTTGGCGAACTGGAACTTCGTAAAAAAAATGACGCCGAAACCCTTTCCAATCTGGAAAAAATGTACAATTCCGGACAAATACTGCTTTCGATCATCAATGATATTCTGGACATTTCAAAAATTGAATCCGGAAAATTCGAACTTGTTCCTGTGGACTATAATCTTCCAAGCCTGATAAATGATACCGTCATCATTAACATTGTACGAATTGGTTCCAAGCCTTTAAGCTTTAAACTGAAAGTCAACGAAACCCTCCCCACCTCTCTCCACGGAGATGAACTCCGTATCCGCCAGATTCTCAATAACATTCTTTCCAATGCCTTTAAGTATACCAGACAGGGCGAAGTAGAGCTTTTTGTAGACTGGGAAAACATGTCTGGTCAGGATAAAGAAAACTGTATACTTATATTTACCGTCAGGGATACGGGAATGGGCATAAAGCCCGAAGATCTTGAAAAACTTTTTTCCGACTACAATCAGGTGAATACACAGAGTAACCGCAACATTGAGGGAACGGGCCTGGGACTCTCCATAACCAAGCAGCTTGTCGAGATGATGAACGGCAGTATCGTTGTCCAGAGCGAATACGGCAGGGGCAGCACTTTTACTGTCAGGATACAGCAGAAAACCGTTAATAGCAATCCCCTCGGGAAGAAAATTGTAGAAAATCTTGAAAAATTTAAATATGCCGCCACCCGCCGGGAAATGACAAATAATCTTTCCTATGTTCAGCTCCCCTATGCCAGGGTTCTGGTGGTAGACGATATAAACACCAATCTTGATGTAGCCCGCGGCATGCTTATGCCTTACGGTCTTGGGATTGACTGTGTGAACTCAGGCAGGCAGGCCATAGAACGGATTAAAAGCGGGAGCATAAAATACGATGCCATTTTTATGGATCACATGATGCCCGGGATGGACGGTATTGAAGCGGTACGTATTATCCGTGAAGAAATTGCCACCGATTATGCCAAAAACGTTCCCATTATTGCACTTACCGCCAATGCCCTTGTGGGAAACGACGAAATGTTTTTGGGGCTCGGTTTTCATGATTTTATTTCCAAACCCATCGACATAAAGAAGCTGGATAACATTGTACAGAAGTGGATCCGCAATCCGGAAAAGGAAAAATCCCGGGCGTTTAAGAAAGACGGGACAGTCCCTGAAGGAAAAAACAATCCTCCGGTTTCCCTCACGGATATTGACATCGAAGGACTTGATATACAGGAAGGGCTGAAGCGTTTTGCCAACCGTGAGGAATCCTATAAACGGATCCTGAAGTCCTTTGATGCCAACATGCCGGCTCTTCTTGACAAAATCCGTTCATGGATCCCGGTCAATGCGGCATTACTTGACGGGGAAGATGCGGAAAGAGGCAAAGAAGGAAAGGAAGCCGCTCTTTCCGAATATACCATCACGATACACGGCATAAAGGGTTCCTGTTACGGCATCGGCGCACAGAAGGCAGGAAAAATGGCGGAGGATCTTGAAACGGCCTCCCACCGCGGCGATCTTGATTACATCAGGGTTAATACCGTGGATTTTATAGAAAAAACAGAAAGCCTTATGGCAGAAATCCGGCAGAAGGTGAATTTTTAATCATCATGTATCTGAATGCTTCCGGACTAAAAAACAGTACCGCATGGGAAAAGGCAGGATTCATACTGCCCCGTTTTGACAGGGAAGAGATGATCCGGATTTCCCGATCCGCTCCTCAATGGGTGCATTTTGGCGGAGGGAATTTATTCCGGGCCTTTCCTGCCGTTTTGGCCCAGAAACTTCTGGATGCGGGGCTCATGAAGACCGGCATCGCTGTTGCCGCAGCTTACGACGGCGAAATGATCGACAGGGTTTATGACGCCCATGACAATCTTTCTGTTGCGGTTACCCTGAAGGCGGATGGCAGTATCGAAAAACGGGTAATCGCCTCAGTTGCGGAAGCTCTGCGGCTCGACAGGCGGGAACACCTGGAACGGATGAAGGAGATTTTCCGTTCCCCCGGCCTTAAGATGGCAAGTTTTACCATTACCGAAAAAACATACTCCTCGGCCCCCTATATGTCCCTGGTAGCGGAATTGCTGCATGAACGTTACAGGGCAGGCGCCTTCTCCATAGCCATGGTCAGCATGGATAACTGTTCTCACAACGGAGACAGGCTCCTCCGGGGCCTGGAAAACCGGGCGGCGGTTTTTGAAAAGGGTTTCCTCCGGTGGATACAGGATCCCCGGAATGTTTCGTTTCCCTGGACAATGATCGACAAGATTACTCCACGTGCGGATGAAAGTGTTCGTGTCATGCTGCAGGAAGCGGGGCTTGAAGACACCGTTCCTTCCCTTACCGCACGGGGAAGCCTTGCCTCCCCCTTTGTCAATGCCGAAGAAACCGGGTACCTGGTGATCGAAGACAGTTTCCCTGCGGGGCGGCCTCCTCTTGAAGAAGCGGGAGTATACTTCTGCAGCAGAGATACTGTTGACAAAGTTGAAAAAATGAAGGTGTGTACCTGTCTTAACCCCCTCCATACCGCCCTTGCCATCTTCGGCTGTCTTTTGGGTTATAAACGGATAAGCGATGAAATGAAAAACCCGGATCTGGTGCGACTCATCAAAAGGATAGGCTACGATGAGGGGCTTCCTGCGGCAAGCGATCCGGGCATCATTTCTCCCGGAGCATTTATTGACGAAGTTGTGGAACGCCGCCTTCCCAATCCCTTTATTCCCGATACACCCCAGCGGATTGCCGCGGATTCTTCCCAAAAGATCCCCATCCGTTTCGGGGAAACGATCAAGGCATACGGGGCAAGGAAAATGGATACGGAGAGGCTGACGGGCATTCCCCTGGTTCTGGCGGCATGGATCCGTTACCTTCTGGGGATTGATGACGAGGGAAACAGGTTTAGCCCCAGTCCCGATCCCTGCCTTGATGAACTTACACACAGGCTGGAAGGCCTCAAACCCGGACAGAAAGGGCCCTTTGCTTCAAAAATCCGTCCCATACTGGAGGATAAACGTTTTTTTGCGGTGAATCTCTACGAGGCAGGGCTCGGAGAAAAGATAGAGACTCTCTTTGAAGAGCTCATGGCAGGGCCCGGAGCTGTGGCGGCAGCACTGAAAAGGCATTGTAATCCATGAATGTCTGGCTTGCATCGGGGAATGTCCACAAGAAACTGGAACTGGAAGCCATCTTCCGCACAAAGGGAGGCGGCAGAGATACTGTCATCAGGGTTCCTTCGGATGCCGGGATAGACAATTTTGATCCGCCGGAAACCGGCTCCAGCTTTGTGGAAAACGCGCTCATCAAGGCCCGCTCCCTGTACCGGCTTCTGAAGGAAAAACAGCCGGCCTCTTTCCGGGACGGCGAACCGGTACTTGCCGATGACTCAGGTCTCTGCGTGGAGGCCCTTGAAGGAAGACCCGGCATCTTCTCGGCCCGCTACGGGGCCGGAGACGGCAGGAAGCTGGAAGCGGCGGAACGCAACGCGTTGCTGCTGGAGGAACTTGCCGCATCTCTTGAATCCCTGCCCCCGGAAAAACAAAACCGCAGGGCGCACTTTGTCTGCGCCATGGTTCTTTACTATTCGCAAGAGCGTTTCTTTATTGCCCAGGAAACTTTTGAAGGAGAACTTGTGGATGCCATCGGCTCAGGCCGGGGATCGGGAGGCTTCGGCTACGATCCCATCCTCTACATCCCCTCTCTCGGCAGAACGGCTGCGGAACTTTCGGAAGATGAAAAGAACGCCATCAGTCACCGGGGCAAGGCGGGAAAGGCCATCGCCGGATTTCTGGCATCCCGGTAAACATCTTACCATGAGTTTTTAATTCTTAAACCTTGTACCTACTCTCCGTTGGTCTCCGTGTCGTAGAAATCCGCGTAGCTTATCTTCCAGGGGGATTTTCCCAGCCTGTCGATACGGATCTTGTTTTTGATCAGGTGCTGCCAGAAGCCGGAGTTGGCAATGTCCCCCTGGAGGATCACTCCTGACGGTACTCCGTCATGGAGAATCAGACGTTTGTAGACATTGCGGTCTTCCTGTTTGAGCACCTCATCCCCGTCCTCAATTCTCATGGAGCCGATGGAGAGGGATACGAGGCCGAAGAAGTTGACCATATTCTTCATGGCGTAACGATCTTCGTAGAGCATGTTCCGGCCTGAAATGTTTTTGGCGGCGATCTCTCCCTGCTTCTGGGCATTGGGCCAGATGCCGGAGAGTCCCGCCACGTCTCCTGCGGCATAGATACCGGGCATGTTGGTTTCAAGCTTGTCGTTTACCACGACAGCCCTTTCAACAGCAATTCCCGAACCTTCAAGGAAGGCTGTGGCGGGACGCACTCCTACCGCCACGATCACAAGGTCGCAGGGGATCAGCTTTCCGTTGTCAAGTTCAAGACCCGTGATGCTGCCTTTGCCGTCGCCCCGGGTATTCATCACCTTGCAGCCCAGATGGAAGGTACAGCCGTGTTCCTCGAATTTTTTTTGATAAGGTTCCGCCGCATGATCATCCAGGTTGATCGCCATGATCGTGGGAGCAACATCAATAATAGTAAGTTTCTTGCCGGTTTCAACAAGGGCGCCGGCGGCATCCATACCCACAAGGCCAGCGCCGATAATGGCGATTTTCTCCGCGGTCTTTGCCGCGGCGGCAATATTGATCGCATCCTGCAGGTGTCTGAGACCGAAGGCATTCTTTGCCGTCTTCAATTCCCCTATGGGCGGAGTAACGCTGTTTGATCCTGTAGCGATGATGAGTGTATCGGCGGAGGCAAGTTTTTCATCCCCGGCATAGACAGTTTTACTGCCGCCGTCAAGCCTTGTAACGGTCCTGCCCTTTATCCAGGTAAGCCGGGGATTCTCCAAAAGGCCGTCGTTGATAAAGTTGAGACTCTCAACGGTTCTCTCTCCGGAAAGATAACGATGAAGCATACAGCGGGAAATAACATGGGTATCCTCAGAAACGATAGTAACCCTGTTTTCCTCACTTTCCGTAAGAAGGGTACGGGCAGCAGTAACTCCGGCGGCGCCGATACCGATGATAAGATGATTCATACTGCCGCTCCTTGCCGGAAAACTTCTTCTATATGCAGGGCCTTTTCATGCCCGTCTCCTCCGCTCAGACCGAAAATCGTACAGAGGTTTTCCGGGGCATTTTTCCCCCGGATGCGGCCCTTAATTTCCGCCGTGTGCTTGAGGTTTAAGGCGGTGTTTTCAATTACATGCCCGAAGCCGCAGCGGGTCTCCCGGGATTCAACCCGGTGATGGCTTGGTTCCATAGGCAAACCGGCGATGAAGCTTTCGAGAGTTTTGTCCGCACCGGCACTGCAGCCGTAGTAACTTTCGTTCATTGCATCCTCCAAAAAATCAGCTTTTATGTGAAGATATTTATAATTATAATCTATGATATTGCCGGCAAGAGTCAAATAAAACAGCAGTTTTCATTTTCCGCTTGAAATTATATCCTGCTTCATGTAAAATGAATGCGCTTTCAAAAACACATAAGGAGGATTAATCCATGGGAAATCCTGTACTTGAGGCGATTTCAGGAAGACGGAGTATCCGGGCCTACAAGCCGGATCAGATAAAAAAGGAAGAACTGGAGATTCTGCTCAAGGCGGCCCAGGAGGCGCCCAGCGCGGCAAATCTGCAGCCCTGGCATTATTCGGTACTGCAGAATGCAGAGCTGATTGCGGAAATTCAGGAAGAGTCCCTGAAACAGATGAATGAAAAGGGTAAGGATGTTTTCTTCAAGGCCCCTACGGTTATCTTTATAAGCTGCGATCCTGCATCCCGCTGGGGGAGGCACGATGTGGGTATCACCGCGGAAAACATCTGTCTGGCGGCCCACGCCATAGGCCTGGGAACCGTTATGCTCGGCAGGGCTGAACCGGCTTTTAACGGGCCCAAGGGGGATCATTTTGCCAAACTCCTCAAATTCCCGGAAACGTATAAATACGCCGTGGCGATCTCCGTCGGCTACCCTGCAAGAAGCAAGGAAGCCCATCCCATTGCTCCTGGCAGGATTGACTACATATAGGCTATTCCTAAAACTCGGTTAGTTTTGGGAAAGCCTCTATATTAAATTTCCTGTAAGTCATGGGGGAAGGATGTGAGGCGTTCCGCCCCGTTCTTCCCCATAAAGAGTATGTCTTCTGTGCGGATGCCGAATTTTCCCGGCAGGTAGATCCCCGGCTCATCGGAGAAGGCCATGCCCGGCGCAAGGGGGGTCTTGTTGCCCGCCACCATGTAGGGATCTTCGTGGATATCAAGGCCTATACCGTGGCCCAGCCGGTGATTGAAGTACCGGCCGTAACCGGCTTTTGCAATGAGTTCCCTGGCGGCGGTGTCCACATCTTCGCAGGCGGCGCCGGGCCGGGCCGCCCTGAAGGCGGCTTCGTTGGCAGAGAGGACAACTTCATAAACTTCCCGGTATTCCTGCGAAGCCTTGCCTGCCACAGGGCTGCGCGTCATATCGGCCTGGTAGCCCTGCCATACCCCTCCAAAGTCGATCACCACCGGATCTCCCCTCTGAATGATCCTTCCGCTTACCGAATGATGGGGAGAAGCACCGTTTGGCCCCGAAGCCACGATGGGGCCCCAGTCCGCCCTTTCAAGACCCTTCTCCCGGAGCAGGGCTCCAAGTTTTCCGGCGACAGCCTCTTCGCTTTTCTTTTCAAGGCCCCAGTTGTAGAGATCCTGCAGGGCCTCCCCTGCCCTCTCCTGGGCCTCTTTGAGCAAGGCGTATTCGGCTTCATCCTTATGCATCCGCAGGGGCTTCATGATTGAGACGGCGTCAAGCCAGGACAAAGAAAAGCGCTCTGCGTTTTTCTGCAGGCGGAGAAGAAAGGAAGCGGGCATGGAGGAAGCCGCGGCACAGAGGCCGCCTGAGGGAGGAAGGAATCCCGTCACTATCCTGAAGGGGTCCTCCCCGTCGTCCCATGGAATGCACTCGGCACAGGAACGCAGATCTTCGCCTACATAGTTTTCTTCAAAACGGGGATAGACAAGGAATGTCCCCTCAGCGGTTAATACCAGGGCAACGAGCCGCTCGGAAAGATGAAAGCGGCAGCCTGAAAGATAGTACAGATCGCTTGAGGGGCTGAGAACGAGCGCCGGGATCCCCGCTTTTTTCATCATCCCCCTCGCCATTTCCCGGCGTGCATTGTATAGTGTATTCATTGTAAGGAGTATAGCATGACAGGCGATATTCGCCATACAGCCCTTATCGAAATTGATATACAGAACGATTTCTGTCCCGCATATGCCTCGCTGTCCGGTGAAAAGTATCCGGACGGCGCCCTGGCGGTACAGGGGGGGAATGATGTAATAGAACCCCTGAACAGGCTTGCCCGTGTCTTTGCCGCCCGGGGAGCGCGGGTTATTGCCACCCAGGACTGGCACCCTGCCGATCACGTCTCTTTTGCATCGGCTCATCCGGGCTGTAAAGCGGGAGAACTCATTGATACGGCGGAACTAAAGGGCCAAATGCTCTGGCCGGATCACTGTGTACAGGGGAAAAACGGCGCGGCTTTTCATGAAAGGCTTGATCTTGAATGCGTAAGTCTCATTATCCGCAAGGGCTTCAGACAGGAACTGGATTCCTATTCGGCCTTTTACGAAAACGACAGGAAGACCCCAACCGGCCTTTCGGCGTTTCTCAAGGGTCTGGGGATTGAGACGGTGGCGCTGGGCGGCCTTGCAACAGATTACTGTGTCTTCTACAGTGCCATGGATGCCGTAAGGGAAGGGTACAAAACCATCGTCTTGCTTGATGCCTGCCGGGGGGTGGGTTATCCGGAAGGCTCCGTTGAAAAAGCCCTGGAGGACATGAAACAGGCCGGGGTGATTCTTGCAAACTCTCAGGAACTCTCCAGCGGGTCTTCCGCATGAGTACAGAAAATTCCGCGCTGTTCACCGATTTCTATGCCCTTACGATGAGCCAGGGTTACTTCCGCAAGAAAATTTCCGGCAAGGCGGTTTTTGAAATGTTCTTCCGCCGTCAGCCCTACGACGGAGGTTTTTCGATCTTTGCCGGCCTCGGCCCCCTGCTGGAAAAACTTGCCTCCTTCAGCTTTTCCGCGGAGGATATAGAGTATCTGCGGGGTCTTGGGATCTTTGGGGAAGATTTTCTGGATTATCTGAAAAACTTCCGCTTCCGGGGAACGCTCTGGGCCATGGATGAAGGGACTGTCGTTTTTCCCCTGGAGCCGCTGATCCGCCTTGAAGGGGACATCATCGAATGTCAGATGATCGAAGCCATGCTCCTCAACACGGTTAACTTCCAGAGCCTTATTGCCACCAAAACCGCCAGGGTGTGGCTTGCAAGCGGAAAGGGCCGGGTGATGGAATTCGGTCTCCGCAGGGCGCAGGGGCCGGACGGCGCCCTGAGCGCTACCAGGGCAAGCTATATAGGCGGCGCCTGGGGAACCAGCAATGCACTGGCGGGAAAGGTATACGGCATACCGGTATTGGGTACCATGGCCCATGCCTGGGTGATGGCCTTTCCCGGCGAAGAGGAAGCCTTCGAAACTTATGCCGAAATCTACCCCGACAAAACGATCTTTCTTATTGATACCTACGACACCCTGAAGAGCGGTATAGTCAATGCCATCAAGGTGGGAAAAAAGCTTGCCGAAAAGGGGAAGAATTTCGGAGTGAGACTGGACTCGGGAGATATTCACTATCTGGCCCTCGAATGCCGCAAACGGCTTGATGAGGCGGGTTTGCATAATGCGACGATTACCGTTTCCAATGATCTTGATGAGTCGATTATCCAGACGCTCAGTATAGCCGGCGCGCCTATCAACTCTTGGGGCGTGGGTACCCGGATGATTACCGGGGGGAATGACGCTGCCTTTACGGGGGTCTACAAGCTGACTGCCCGGCATGAAGGGGGGAAAATCATCCCGGTGATGAAGTTTTCCGATAATCCCGAAAAGACCACCACTCCGGGAATCAAACAGGTCTGGCGCATCAAGGATTCTGCGGGTATGGCGGTAACGGATGTCATGTCCATCGACAACGGGGACAACAGTGATACTATTGAAGAGGGAAAAAAATATTCCTTCTGGCATCCCCAGGCTGACTACCGTCATTTTAAGCATGTTGTGGAAGGTTCCGTGGAAGTATTGTTGAAAAAACGGATAGAAGAAGGAAAACCCTGCGGAACCGGACCGGGTCTTGAGGAGATCCGCCTCCATGCGGCCGCGGATCTTGAATGTTTTGATCAGAGCTACAAGAGATTCCTGAATCCCCATGTGTACAAGGTTTCTGTTACCGAAAATTTAAGGGCCATGAAACTGAAGCTTCTTGAAAACTATCTGGGCGATTTATAGACGGAGGAGAGGCATGAGCGAAATTAGCGTCAAATTCGGCAACGGGAAAGAAATCTGCACCGGGGAAGACATCCGGGCGGATGCCTTGTTAGACCACTTTGATATCGGCGAAGAAACGATTGCCGCGGTAAAGGTAAACAACGAGATCCGGCCCCTCAGTACCAGAATAATGGTAAACGCCTGTCTTGAGCCTGTTCCCGTAGATTCTCCGGACGGGGCGATGATCTACCGCCGTTCCCTGGCCTTCCTTCTTGCCATGGCCGCAAGGAATCTGTTTCCGGAAAAGCGCCTCTACATAGGTCACTCCCTGGGGAACAGCTACTATTACACTTTTGCCGCGGGCGCCAAATCGGAACATCATGACATTGCCTCCCTGGAAGAGGCCATGCAGTCTCTGGTAAAGAAGGATCTCCCCATAAACCTTTCCTACATGGCCTATTGGGAAGCCATGCAGTACTTCAGGAAAAGCGGTCAGGCCGATACTGCGGAACTTCTCAACCAGCGCAGTGAATCGAGGATCAAGGTAAACCGCTGCGAAAGTTTTGCGGATCTCTATATTGAACCTCTTATCAACAGGACAGGAAAACTTTCCGCTTTTGAACTAAGACCTTATGAAGACGGTTTCCTTCTCCGTTTTCCCGGAACGGGACGGGGGAAAACCATAGATCCCTTTGAGGACAGCCCCGGGATCTTTTCGGTGTATCAGGAATACAAGAAATGGGGACGCATTGTCGGCGTTCACTCGGTCGGCGAACTCAATAAACTGATCTCCGGCCGCACGATAAAGGACTATATCCGCATAGCCGAAGCGTTCCAGGCCCGCAAGATGGCGGAGATAGCCGACCGCATCTATGAACGCAAAGATTCCGTCAAGGCGGTTTTTATTGCAGGGCCTTCAAGTTCGGGAAAAACCACCAGCGCAAAACGCCTCTCCATTGAGCTGAAGGTTCTGGGCATAGAACCCATTGCCATAAGCCTGGACGATTACTACGTGGGCACGGAAAAGACTCCGCTGGATGAAAAGGGAGAGCCGGATTACGAACACCTCGAAGCTTTGGATATTCCCTTTCTCAATGAACAGCTTCTCTCCCTCTTTAGCGGGGATGAAGTTACAATACCCGTATTCGATTTTAAATCCGGGAAGCGAAGGGAAAGCGGCGGAAAAAAAATTCGTCTGGCCCGGAGAAGCATGCTTATTGTGGAAGGCATACACGGCCTCAACGATGCCCTTACCCCGGCCGTCAAGAGTGAAAATAAATTCAAGCTCTATGTTTCGGCTCTTACCCAGCTTAATCTGGATGACCATAACCGCATTCCTACCAGCGATAACCGGCTGCTCCGCCGCATGGTGAGGGATTACCAGTTCAGGGGAAAGGATGCGGCAGGTACAATAAAGATGTGGCCCAGCGTTCAGCGGGGAGAGCGGAAGTGGATCTTTCCTTTCCAGAACGAAGCCGGCGCCGCATTCAACTCCGCGCTGGACTATGAATTGGCTGTCCTGAAATTCTATGCGGATCCCCTGCTCCGTGCGGTAAAGCCGGGAACCGAAGAGTATGCGGAGTCGGTAAGGCTGCTCTCTTTCCTTGAGAATTTTGCGCCTATTCCGCCCCAGTATGTTCCCGGAACAAGTATTCTGCGGGAATTCATCGGGGAGAGTGAATTTAAGTATTAACGCTCTGCCTGTAATGCCAGCAGCATAGACAAACAAACCGCCCCGTAAGCCGCTTGACAGCTTTCCGGCTTAAGGTTTATCATGATCTGCATGGATAGTATGTCCCTTAGTAATCGTGTAACGTTGTGGGGGGGGGGGGGGGGGGGGGGGGGGGGGGGGGGGGGGGGGGGGGGGGGGGGGGGGGGGGGGGGGGGGGG